>JAQBNN010000158.1 GCA_028288505.1 Segetibacter sp.
CTATCCTTACTAAATTTTACTACAGCCTCATTCCATGTTAGTGGCATTTTCCAGGCAGCTGAATCTCCGAATGGTTCAAGATCTATAAAGTGTTTTGATGCTTCGGTAGAATCTGCATTTCTTCTTGTATCAGGACGAGGTGCATTGTTAACTACGTTTTCCATGTTTCGGTAAAAGAAGCGCTGCATCTTACCCGGTAATTCGTAAACAGCGAGTTGGTGAACAGTACGATGGACCAAAAAGCCCCAGCCTGAGCCTGTAATTAATATTACGGAGAGAATTAGTGAGAGGCTGGCTTTATAAATGAATTTCATAATGAAAAAAGAATAATTAAGGCGAAAATATTACATTAAACCAGAGATAACTTTAATAAATTCACAAGGTTTAACACCACAATAATGGGCAAAGTGTAGTAAAACATACGCTAAATGATGAATTGAAATATACAAGTACAAGTGAGTGACACAACGATGCTGCTATGAAAAACCAAGGTTGGCTAACAAAATATTTTTTAGAAAAAAATGCAGTAAAAATGTTATCCAACCACTCATGGAAAAATTATTAAACTATTACCGTACAAATTACATTTGAATATAAACCAACTTCTACCATGGACCTACTTGAATTACGAAACCTTAAAAAGCACTACGCTACACAAAAAGCGGTTGACGACATAAGCTTCAGCATAAAGAAGGGAAGCATATTCGGTTTGCTTGGACCAAATGGTGCCGGCAAAACAACCTTGCTTAGAATGATTACGGGCATATTTTATCCTGATAGTGGTGACATTATTTTCAATGGTAAAAAGTTTAACCCGCAAGAAGATGTACGCGATATTGGCTACATGCCCGAAGAAAGAGGCTTGTATAAAAAGATGAAGATAGGTGAGCAGGCAGTGTATTTGGCTCAACTAAAAGGACTTAAAAAGAGTGAAGCGCTCGAGAAAATAAAATACTGGTTTACCCGTCTTGAAATGGAAAGCTGGTGGAACAAAAAGATTGAAGACCTAAGTAAGGGCATGAGCCAGAAGCTTCAGTTTGTCACCACTGTTTTGCACGACCCTAGTCTTATTATTTTGGACGAACCTTTTAGTGGTTTAGATCCTGTAAATGCGAACCTGATTAAAGACGAAATCTTTCACCTTGCACAAAGAGGCGCCACTATTATTTTCAGTACGCACCGCATGGAGCAGGTAGAAGAGATTTGCGATCATATCGTATTAGTAAACCAGGGAAAGAAAATTTTAGACGGTACCGTAAACGAGGTAAAGCAGACTTACAAGGAAAATATTTTCAGCATTAAGACTTCTGAGGCTGCTGCTGTCATCAGTTCTCACCTGTTTGATGTTGTAGAACATAAAGAGAAACAGTTGCTGGTGAAGATTAATGAAGGAAGCACGAGCAACGATGTTCTTCAGCATTTTATCAATCAAAACCTGACTATTGAAAGCTTTAATGAAGTACTGCCATCCCTAAACGAAATATTCATAAAGCTGGTAGAAGGAACCCGTGCAACAAGACAATTTCAAACTGTTGCTTAAACCATCCTGTAAAAAACTATACACATGAACAAGACCTGGATCATCATAAAAAGAGAATACATCACCCGTGTTCGCAACAAAACTTTCATTCTAAGTACCATTCTTACGCCACTGTTATTTGTAGGATTAATAGCCACAATAACTTTCATCTCGGTTAAGAATGTTGACCGTGAAAAAGTAGCAGTAGTAGACCCACAAGGCATTTTAAAAGGAAACATTGAAAATGCGAAAGCAATTACGTTTGAATTTCCTGCAGATGTTGATAGCAGTAACTACAAAGAGAAAGGATATACGGCTGTTCTTTATGTTCCTGCCGATTCTTCTAAAGAATACCGCCTGGTTTCTAAAAAGCAATTTGGATTAATTGCAGAGGGCAATCTTGAAGACAAGATTAACCAGAGCATTGAAAACAATATGCTGAAAACAAAATATAATATTGATGTAAAGGAGCTCGAGCAACAAAAAGAACAGGCCGGCAACGTTAACATTAACCAGGCTTATTATGAAGGCAGCGAAGTAAAAAAAGGCAACAGTGCCTTAGCATATGGCATTGGTTATGGAAGCGGCTTCCTAATATACATTACCCTCTTTATTTATGGCACCATGGTAATGCGTGGCGTAATGGAAGAAAAAACAAGCCGTATTGCAGAGGTTGTCGTTTCTTCAGTTAAACCGTTCCAGTTAATGATTGGCAAAATTGTAGGTATTGGTGCAGTGGGATTAACGCAGTTCCTCATGTGGATCGTGCTAATTTTTACCCTGCTCGGCGTAGCTTCTGCCTTGCTTCCCACTGAAACCCTTCAACAAGCATCCGATGCAAGCCAGCAAATGAACGGGGGAAGTGTAGGTATGGCAAAAAATGCCGCCACCGGTTTTGCTGATTTTAAAGGAACAATGGCCGCGGCTAACTGGTTCCTAATTATTAGTTGCTTCTTGTTTTATTTCTTGTTTGGCTACTTGTTTTATGCCTCGTTGTTTGCAGCGGTAGGTAGCGCCGTAAACGAAGATCCTGCTGATGCGCAAAGTTTATTACTGCCAATTACCCTTCCAATCATAGTCGGCATTTTCATTATGATAAACGCGATCACCAACCCATCAGGAACCCTTGCAGTTTGGGGAAGCATCATACCCTTCTTCTCGCCTATTGTAATGATGGCGCGAATACCGTTCGGTGTTCCGGGTACCGTTCCGTATTGGCAGTTAATCCTAAGTATGGTGCTGCTGGTTGCCGGGTTCTTATTTACTACCTGGGCATGTGGCAAAATTTATCGCACCGGTATTTTAATGTATGGCAAAAAGCCAACGTGGAAAGAAATGTGGAAGTGGGCATTCAGAAAGTATTAACTCTTCCGGTAACCTAAAGATTCCTGTTGCTATTTTTTTTGGGGACCAGCAGCAGGAATCCTATTAAACATCGTTGTGTCACTCACTTGTACTGGTATAACAGTGCTCGACAAGTTTCAACTAAAAAGAAAAGGTGGACCTTATGTCCACCTTTTCTTTTATTAACTATAAAGCAACTTATTTAATCTTCAGTTTTTACAACAGCCTTCTCCTGGCTCTTCACTCGGTCTTTTACCATTTCAAAACTCACACCCAAACTCATTCCCTCTTTAAGTACAATGTTTTCCTGTGTAAAAGTTCTAAAACCCTCCATTTCAAAAGTAACGGTATAAACCCCTGCAGGAAGATCTTTAACCATGTAGGTTCCAGATGAATCAGTCAATGCAATTTTTCTCCCCTCAAAGGCAGTACTGCTTAACGTAATCACCCCTTCAATCAACGGGCTTTTAGTTCTTGCATCTTTAAGCACCCCAGCGATCAAAGCCATCTTTTTCACAGGTTCCTTAGCACTTACAGAGGTTACCGAGATTTTATCCTGTGCCGAGGCTTGTTGACTAATTATTAATACGCCAATAGCCAGGGCTGTTACTAGTTTTCTCATTTGCTTGAAGTTTATTGTAATGCAAGGTAAAAGACCAAAACCTTGCCATTGTTTCCAAATTCCACTCCTTCCTTCGGGAAGGATTACAAACCTAACTTAATGTAATTTGTACACGAAATTGTCCTGTTCCTTTTAATGCACAGCACAAAAAGCAAGAATTTGACCCGAAAACATGAAAAAGACGATTAGAAATAGAAGGCTAACCGAAATCAATTTCCGTATTATCCCCAATATTCAGGTTCCTGCTCAGCCCCCGTACAGATGCATCACTTCCAATTAGGGAGTTATCCAGCACCACCTCGTGCAGGTTTGTGTAAGAGCCAATAATACTATCTCTTACAATGGACTGCTGAATATTTGTATTAGAGCCAATAGCCACGTGAGGCCCTATGATGGAATTTTTTATAATGCAATTAGCCGCAATACTTACCGGGTGAATTATGATAGTGTTTTCGTAGCAATTGTCGCATTTTACACCGCCATCCAGCTTTCTCAGTAAAGTGGCGTTACTCTCCAAAAGGGTTTCTTTTTTACCACAATCAAACCAGTTCTTTACTTTAATTGCTTTAAACCGTGCTCCTCGTTGTATCATGCAATCAAGCGCATCGGTTAGGTTATACTCACCGTAAGTCTTAATATCTTCGGTAAATAAATGGTGCAGGCAACCATATAAAATCTGTGTTTCTTTTATTTTATAAATGCCTACAAGGGCCATATTACTCTTGGGGATAGACGGCTTCTCAACCACATGAGATATAAAACCGTCGCTGTCTAATTCAGCCACGCCAAACTTCCTTGGGTCGTCTACCTTCTTAATGCCGAGCATACTGTAAGGGCTGTTAACCATTTCCTTCACATCGAACTCGCAAATCGTATCGCCAAGTGCCACAAAAACTTCGTCGTCTCCAACAATGTTTTTTGTAAGCTCAATAGCGTGTCCGGTTCCCTGTCTTTCGTTCTGGTAAACAAAGTGGCAGGTAAGGTTTGGGTAGGTGTTCTTTACGTAATCTTGTATTTTCTCTCCGAGGTAGCCAACAATAAAAATAAATTCGTTAATACCTGCTTCGTGCAGTTGGTCAACAATAAAACTTAGGATTGTTTTGCCTGCAATAGGTATCAGGGCTTTAGGTTGCGTATAAGTGTGTGGCCGTAATTTTCTGCCAGCTCCGGCTACAGGAATAATTGCTTTCATTTACATCCATTTTCTAATAGAGACACGGTTTATGTTCTTAAACGGTGCCAGCGTAAACGGTAATTTGAATACCCCTTTTGCTCCCATTAGGAGTGTGAAAGTAGGAATTTTTTATAGTTTGAGGCCTCCTGCTAAAAGTTAATTCAGTAATCCCTTGTTTTGAAAAGGCACATCATATTTTTTAAAACAATTTGAAGATCAGTTATTAGCAGAATTTTTATTAAGGGACTTGCAATAGTGCTACTATTAAACATTGTTGTGTCACTCACTGGTACATTCTCGCACAGCTCTGTTTTTCTTGCCTACAATCGTCGGATTTGGCCTAAGTGATCAGCTAAAATTGCTTTTAAAATATCTTCTTGCATGTTTCGGTAGCTTATTATAGTTAAACTATGGCTGCATCAAGCCACCAAAGTACAAGTGAGTGACACAACGATGTTGAGGGAAGATATTAGTTCGAAACAAAAAACTTTACCACGCCCACACTTTTTTCAACCACTACTTTTTCTTTTTGTGACCTTTATAAAAATTTAAGTTTCTAAATAAGAAAAAGAAGTTTTTTGTCTTCAAACAAACCGCATTTTTGCAGTATATTTTTGTAAGTCCAGCTAAATAATTTTCGGCAAAATGCCAGTATTCAACCAATCGAGGAAGAGAGTTATCCAGTTAATATTTTTTATAGTATTCTTTGTAATTGCTGCTCAACTGTTTAACCTGCAGGTTCTTTCCAGTAAGTATGAAGGCCTTGCTTTTGACAATGCGGTGTACAAAAAAATAGTATACCCCAGCCGTGGAATTATTTACGACAGAAAAAAGAAAGCGATATTGGATAATGTTGCCATGTTTGATTTAATGGTAACGCCTTTCCAGGTAAAGAACGTGGACACACTAGCTCTTTGTAGCATTCTTAAAATTGACACTGCAGAATTTCGCAAAAGATTAGTTACCTCTATTATAAAAAACGGACGGTACAGGCCAAGTGTTTTTGAAGGTCTCGTTACCCACCAACTCCAGGCCCAGCTTGATGAGAACATGTACAAATTTCCCGGGTTTGACTTAGCGGAAAGGCCTGTTCGCTTATACCCTTTTAATGCTGCTGCACATGTACTGGGGTATGTAGCCGAAGTAGATACTTCTATAATTCGTAAGTCGAGTTACTTCTACCAAATGGGGGATTATGTAGGAAGAAACGGGCTTGAAAAAACTTATGAGCAGGTTTTGATGGGCCAGCGGGGTATTAAATATTTGATTAAGGATAACAAGAATAGAATACAAGGAAGTTACGAAAAAGGACTTTTTGATACAGCTGCAATGGCTGGCAGAAATGTGTACTCTAGCCTCGATATTGAGTTACAGGTTCTTGCAGAAAAACTTTTTCAAAACAAGATTGGAGGAGTGGTGGCAATAAACCCTAAAACGGGTGGAATATTAGCAATGGCATCGGGACCGAGTTTTAACCCAAATGATTTGGCTGGAGCGAATTTTAAAAAGAACTACGGGAAAATGTCTATGGACACAGCTCGTCCACTATTAAACCGAGCTATCAAAGGTCAATATCCTCCCGGATCTACATTTAAGCCACTTGGTGGTTTGGTTGCTTTAGACCAGGGGCTAATTACTCCTGATTATGGATATCCTTGCGCTGGTGCGTATTTCCAGTGTGGGAGACCTGTAAAATGTACGCATGCTGGTGGAGGCCACGCAGCAAACTTAAGAGCTGCTCTTGCTAACTCGTGCAACTCTTACTTTGTACACATTTTTAGAATGGCTGTTGACAACAAGAAATACGCTAATACTACTATGGGTTACCTTAAGTGGAAGGAATACATGAACGCATTTGGTCTGGGCGTGAGACTTGGTGTTGATCTACCAAGTGAGGATTATGCAAGCATACCAGATACAAGCAAGTACAATCGGGATTTTGGTGGCAGCCGCAGGTGGAACAGTTGCAATATAGTTACCCTTGGTATTGGGCAAGATAGGATGACAGCAACTCCTCTTCAATTAGCAAATGCGATGTGCCTTATCGCCAACAAGGGTTATTATTATACGCCGCACTTTGTTGATAGTATCCAGGATGAAACTGTTGAGGATACCGTGTTTCTAAGCAAGTATAGAAGAAAGCATGAGGCGACCCACATTGCCGATACTTCTTACGCTATTGTCCAGTTAGGTATGCAGGATGTGGTAACACATGGCACAGCACGAAATGCAATGATACCAGGTGTTGATGTTTGCGGTAAAACTGGTACAGCACAAAACCCACACGGTAAAAACCACTCTCTGTTTGTGGCTTTTGCACCTCGTATAAACCCTAAAATTGCCATTGCCGTTGTAGTTGAAAACTCTGGATATGGATCAACCTGGGCTTCGCCAATTGCTTCGCTTATGATGGAAAAGTATCTACATGACACTATTTCTACCAAACGGCAAGCTGAGGTTGAAAGAATTTCTAAGGCAGATCTTATTCCCGCTGCTATTAAACACTGGTACTATGTTAAAGACTCCATTAGGCAGGCAAAGTTGCTAAAAGTACCTAAAGAGGTAAACGTGGATACAATAATTGAAGCACCGGTGGTAAGCAGGAAAATTACCTACGATCCTGAAGCAGAGCCGAACAGAAGGGATACAGGAGACGTGCTAATGCCTAAAGATTCACTGTTATTGCCTGACAATAAAAAGAACAGAAAAGACAGTACAAGACCATGAGGAATCAAAATACCATAACCAAGGGTATAGACTGGAGCGTTATCTGGCTATACATTGCTTTAGTAATTATTGGCCTCATGTCTATTTTTGCTAACGAGTATAAGGAAGGTGAAAGCATAATTCAACCTATCTTAAGCCAAAGTAAAGATTACGGTAAACAAACCTTGTGGGTAGGCATATGTGCGGCATTAGCAGTTTTTATACTTTTAACTGACAGTAAATTTTTCACTGCCACTGCCAACCTGCTGTATGGTTTTGGAATAATGCTTTGCCTGATTGCTTTAGTAGTGGGCACTGAGGTTAAGGGCAGCAAATCGTGGCTGGTTATTGGGGGATTTCGCTTACAACCATCTGAGTTATCCAAAGTGTTTACCTGCCTTGCTCTGGCAAAATATATAAGCCGACAGGAGACGGACTTTACTAAAACCCACTCTCACCTAATTGCAGCAGCAATCTCTCTATTGCCCGCTATTATTACGGTAGCCCAAAACGAAACAGGGCTGGCTCTTGTCTACTTTTCATTCTTTTTAGTAATGTACCGTGAAGGATTGCCTCCGTTTATACTAATCGCCGGCGCATCAATGGCGGTCATACTTATCTTATCCTTAATTTTTGCTTCAGAAACATTATTAATAGGTTTTGCAGCAGTGGCTCTTGTTACTATTTTTCTAACCCGGCACCATTTCAAGCGAAGCAGGTTTTTGTTGTGGGCTATTATAGGACTGTGGGCCGTGGCTAGCTTTATTTCCGCAGTTGCAATTCCCTATGGAATTAACAAGGTTATGAAACCTTACCAGCGTGACCGAATTTACAGCCTTGTAGGCAAACCCTATATTCCTCAGAACCCAGAAGAGCGTGCTGAACTTGAAAAACTAAAAGCGAAGAACAGGGGGAAAAGCCAGAATCAAAGTGAATACAATGTTATCCAGTCTAAAATTGCCATTGGTTCAGGAGGGGTTCTTGGTAAAGGATATTTAAAAGGCACGCAAACACGTTACGATTTTGTTCCCGAGCAACGAACTGATTTTATCTTTTGTACCATTGGCGAAGGGTTCGGTTTCGTTGGAAGTATCATTTTCATAGGTCTCTATGCTATTCTCCTTTTTAGAATGATTGTAATTGCAGAAAGGCAACGGAGCGTTTTTAGCCGGGTTTATTCTTACGGAGTAGCCAGTATTTTCTTCTTTCACATTACTATTAATATTTGTATGACCATTGGCTTGGCCCCGGTAATAGGAATACCGCTGCCACTCATCAGTTATGGAGGATCGTCATTACTTACCTTTACCATCCTTTTGTTCATTATGCTTCGTCTGGATGCAGATAGGCAAATGGTATTACGATAATGTTTTAAAAGAAGTTTATGACAGTCATTCCCCTTAGCGAAGGCACTTTCACGATTGATAAGACAAAGGTTTTTGTTCCATTCGAGCCGGAAACCCAGGAGCTAAATAGCCGGCCTATCGGCAGCCTGCTTGTTGAAGTGCAGCCCTTTGTAGTAAAAACTAGCAAAGACGTTTTATTGCTAGACACTGGTTTAGGTTTCCAAAAAGACGGGGCGCTTCAAATACATAACAACTTGCGGCAAAACGGGATTGAACCAGCGTCGATTACTAAGGTCCTCCTCACCCACCTGCACAAAGACCACGCTGGTGGCGTTAGTATGATAGATAAACTTGGTCATTATTACCTGGCCTTTCCCACTGCTAAGTACTATTTGCAAAAGGCGGAGCTTGAATTTGCATTAGAAACAGGTTTCCCCTCTTTTATGGTGGAAGAATTGAATATACTTATTCAAAATCCTCACGTTGAAGTGCTGCAAGGCAATGGTACTATCGATGGTTATATTGACTATGAAATTATTGGAGGCCACAGCCCGTACCACCAGGTATTTTGGATAAGGGAAGATGGAGAGATCATCTTCTTTGGAGGGGACGAAGCGCCGCAATACCAGCAAATGAAAAGTAAGCTTATGCCCAAGTATGATTATGATGGAAAGAAAAGTATGCAATACCGCCAAAAATGGTGGAAACAGGGTTCTGATGAAGATTGGACTTTCTTATTCTACCATGATGTTAAGACACCTGTGTGGCCACATCTTTAAAGTTTAAATATTTTGATACCGGCGCTAGTACTACTATCAAGCATCGTTGCGTCGCATTTCGTTCATCTTGTATCACTCTGTTGGGTCTTTTCCCACGTTCTATTTACCCGTTACGCCCTTTCCCCCGAAGTTTTAGGGCTATTAGAGTAATACTTTGACTGATTTAAGTACAAAAAGTACAAGAGTGCGACGCAACAAAAGCCTGAAAATGGGCATATGCCGGGTGCACACTAAATACCATGATAAAAACGTGTAGTAAAAAAATGGCCTGCCCTAAAAAGAGCTGGCCGTTGCTAACCTATGAAAAACACCTAGTTTATAATAAGGTGAAATAATATTTTTACTTATAATTACAGTGATGCGCCTTTCTTTCTACGCTCCATTAATTCCTTTCTTAGCAACTCTCTAAAGTTTTTTTCTGAAACGAATATTTGGTTTACTCTCTGATCGCTGCCCAACACTTTCTTAAACTCACTTTTGTACTTCTTCCTTATGTTTACAACTGTTTCTTCAAACGCCACCTCGTCTTCACGCTTATCTTTTCGCGCCTTCTTAATTTCGGCTCTATAGTTGTTGTAAACGGGCCAAAATTTCTCTGATTCTTCTGAAGTTAATGCTAATTCACGTGTAAGAAATGCTACTTGTATAGCTTCGGCTCTGTTGCCTCTTCCGCCTTGTTCTGCCTGTGCAAAACAAAAATAACTAATGTTTATTAGAAACACTAATAATATAATAAATTTGTTTTTCATATCTATTCTCCTTTCTTATTAAGATTTTTTCCCGTTTTCGCTTGTCTCATTTAGAAACTCTCGGATGCCTTCTTCCGGCATTTCTTTAAGCAGACCGTTTACCTCTAACGCAGAGTCGGAGGTATTGTTCACATTAATTACATCACTGGCAGTTGAATTAGTTTCGAGGTAGGTAAGAATATCCTCTTCACTGAGATTATCAACTGCGGCAGCCACATTTATAGGAGCTACGCCAGATTGCGTAGTATCGTTATTGAAGTATAAATAGGAAGAAACAGCCATGATACCAGTGATACCTGCAGCAACAGCATAACACAAAATCTTATTTGTCCTCGAAAGTGAACTTATTTTTGCTTGCGGTTTTGGCGCAATAAAGGCCACCTGTTCAAAATATCCTTCGGGGACTGCGAATAACTCATTTTTACTGATTGTATTTAAAACCGGCGCTAGTTCTTCAAGATCTGTATAAACTTCTGATTTCGCAGTATTGATCTTCTTTAAAATATTATCTGCCAAGCCCTCAAAATAACCCCCCGGCACTTTGAAAGGATTGGCAGATGAAAGATGGAAACTTCCTTCACGCTCTTTTATCTTCCCTAAAATAATGTCAGGCAGGTTAGTAAAATAAGCATAGGGTACAGACCAAACGTTTGTTTTATTGATCTGCGCTAAAGCCTGGCTTACTTCCTGTAATTCTGCCAATATTTGTTCTCTCTTTTCCATATCTCCCCGTTTGGACGCCCTGTTAGGGTAAAAGTTTAATGATTTAAAATAAAATCCTCGATCTTTTTAGCAGCGTGGTGATAGCTAGCTTTAAGTGCTCCTTCACTGGTTTCGAGTACCCGGCTCATTTCTTCGTAAGGCATCTCATCGTAATATCTTAAGGAAAACACAATACGCTGTTTCTCGGGCAACTGCTGTATGGCAAGCTGAAGCTTCCATTCCAGTTTATTTGCATCAAAACCGGGATCTGATTTTATTTTGTTGCTTAATCCACTTTCCACATCGCTTAAACTAACTGCAGACCTGCGCTTTTGCTGCTCGAGAAATGTAAGGGATTCGTTGGTAGCTATGCGGTAAAGCCACGTGTAAAGCCGGCTATCTTCCCTGAAGTTTTCCAGCGCGTTCCAGGTTTTAATGAACATGTTTTGCAGAACATCGTTTGCGTCATCGTGATCTATTACAATACGTCGTATGTGCCAGTATAGTTTCTCCTGGTATTTTTTAATAATTGCGGTAAAAGCCTTTTCTTTTGTTTCAGGCTGCCTGAACTGGTGCAACAACTCCGGATCTTCTAACTGCATGTTTTGAGATTAATTACAAAATGAATTACAAGTAAACTGGCTGAACGTTTAGGCGCCAAAGCTATTTAAAAACCTAATGGTTAAAAGCTTATAATTATAAATGGGTTACAGCCTAAGTAAACTGTCTAATTTACTTTGCATTAAAGCATCATTATTCAGGTTCTTATGTCCCCCATTTTGTATAGTTATAAATTCATCTCCCTTTTTCAATAATGGTCTTAGCCTCTCCGCATTTCTATAGGGAACAACATCATCCTCTGTACCCTGAAAAATGGTGACAGGTGCAGTTACTTTTGCAAGGTGCTTATACGTAGGAAGGTCGTACTTAATAATCTTACCAACCGGGTACATCCAAATGTAATTGCTAGCCAGCGATGTCATACTGTAGTAAGGCGTTTCAAGTAGTAGTCTTTTGCAATCTCGGACGCTGGCCAATTGTGCAGCAATGCCCGTACCCATTGATTTTCCGTAAATAATTATGCTATCAGGCATAAACTTTACCCTTGCCATCCTGTACACCTGCAAAGCCTGGTCGTATAAAACCTGTTCGCTAAGTGTACCAGTTGATTTACCAAAACCAGGATAGTCTGGCATCCAAACCTCGTAACCCTGTTTAGTAAAGTTATTTACGAAACGTTGGTACCTGCTTACATTGCCTTTGTTACCATGAAAATAAAGGACGATACCACGACGGAAACTATCGGCTACAGTAAACTGGATGATATTTAAGGTAGTCGTTTTATTAAGCGGAAGGTTTACCTCCTTAAAAGGCTGGTTGAATTTATATACCTCTTGCGCCTTCAATACATCGGGGCGAAAAAGAATTTTCTCCTGCAGGTAATAGATGGCGATACCTACAAGGCAGTAAATTATTATAAACACTTTTAACCAACGAAAGATGACTTTCTTTCTTCCAATCTTATTATCTGCAGGTGTATCCATTTAAAAATTTTGGATGGCAAAGCTACTTATAACGCTGCCATTCTTTTGTTGATGATACTTTAAATCGTAAAGTTTTTGGTACAAGCATTCGTTCCCTTGTTAGTCATCGTTGCGTCGCAATCCGTTCGTCTTTTGCAGTACTATTTTACTTTGGGTGCGTATGCAAACAAGCTTACTTAAGGTATACATAGCAAAGCTTATAGCTCCCCATGGGTTTGCCGATGAAGTGATTGCGACGCAACTGTAAGTGTTTATTAATTCGGTAATGGAATTTAAAGTTATAATCACTTTTAATTCTATTAGATGAATAAAACAGCATTTGGAGATACGACATTAGAACGGGAACGGATA
>JAQBNN010000162.1 GCA_028288505.1 Segetibacter sp.
AAACGACACCAGGTTTCCCTGTACTTGTACATAGCAAATGCTTGTTTTGTGAGTATGACTAAAGTGCTGATGTCGTTCCTGTTGATTAGAGTTGTAAAGATATAAGTGAGTGACACAACGATGATGCCATGCAAAGCTGCGGCTGGTAACAAAAAAAATCATTAGAAACCGCAGCGAGATCGTGAATAAGCCGTCTTTTGGCGGCAAGAGATTTTAAGTGTCCGTTCAATAAATGTTTTTTCATTTTGTAGCCGTCGGAATTGCTACTATTGGGCTTTACTTGCGTCGCACTCTTGTACATTTAATTTTTTACTGGGCAATAAGCGTTTTGCAACCAGACTTGGGGAGGAACAATATATGCAGCTACTATTTGACACTTCTACCTAGAAGATGAAGAAGCTTTACATTCTACAATCTTTTACTCATCATGCAGATTCTGAAACTTGAATTACTAACCAATAGTATTGAACGGTCGCAGCAGTTTTATGGAGACGTTTTGAGCCTGCCCGTTACACACAAAGACGAGGTATCCATTTCATTTAAAGCAGGAGCTTCTCAACTAACTTTTATCCTGTCTGAAACTTCAAATCCTTTTTATCATTTTGCTTTCAATATTCCGTGTAATCAACTTGATGAAGCCTTAGCCTGGACGGAATCTAGGGTAGATATTCTACCACTTTCGCCGCAAAGTAAAGTGGCAGATTATGGCAACTGGAATGCAAAGGCCTTTTACTTCCTTGACTTTTCAGGAAATATAGTTGAATTAATTGCACGTTACGATCTTAATAACCAATCCAGCAATTCGTTTAACCACGATTCTATTTTAGCCATTAGTGAAATAGGAATGGTGACTGAAGATGTAGATGTTGTTTGCAAACAATTTCAGCGAGAATATAGTCTTTCAATATTTACCAAGCAGCCACCTGCTAAAAACTTTGCAGCTATTGGCGACGATAACGGCCTCTTCATTGTTGTAACTGAAGACAAGAAATGGTTCCCTACTGATACACCTGTTAGTGCATTTCCCGTACGAGCAACTATAACTAATAACCAGAATATGTTCGAGTTGGTGTGGGAAACACAATAGAACTCCGGTAGTTTTTAAAGTAGACATGCTTTTAAGGCCTGAAATTTGAATAACACCAGAAGAAACAAAATGAAAATTTATGAAAAGAGCTGTATCCTTTAGAAACATCATCACCTTAAGCGCATTTGTCCTTTTAGTTAGTATGTTCAATATCTCATGTACTACAGCGCGTCGTACAGTCGGCATTGAGGAAGGTTGGGAAATGTTGGGCGAACGAAAGGTGGGAATTGTTTATGATAAGGATGAAATAATTGTAGATAGCAGGAATAAATTTACAGCCCTGCGTTTTAAAGTAGAGGACCTTGATGTAAGAGTGAACTATCTAAAGATCCATTTTAGAAGTGGCGATATACTGCAGCCTAGTGTTGACTTTGTAATTCCTGCTAACCAAAACAGTAAAACGATAGAGTTGGGTGCTGAGGGAAAAACTATAGAAAAGATTGAATTCAAATACAGCACTGCAAACGCCAATTTTATAAAAGGGCGTGCAAACGTTTTAATCTTTGGTAAGAAGTACTATCCACAAGGTTACTAAAGGCATAAATTAAATTCTCTTAAGGATTGCCCGCAGATGAACACCTTTTCATTTACCGTGATCCTTAGGAGAATTTATAGTTTTAAAACCTGTACACCACTCTTAAATCAATAAAGTTAGCTACCTGTTGTGTGCCTTCAAGCTAAAGCCTGCTAACCATTGGTTATTTATTTGGTACTTAAAAGTCTAGCGATGGTACAGTCTGTCGAAGTAAGGATTTAGCTTGTATAGATAGACGCCTAATTGCTGGCTAAAGAAGAATCTTCCCAAAAGAAATTCATGACCTCCAAGTAATCCTGCCCGGTAAGCTGAACCTTGGATCGAATCCACTTGTAGTTTTTGCTTTAATGATTTATCATAGAAAATTCCAGTCAGCATTCAGCGCATTTGTTCTTCCTATTTTGCCTGTTAGCTTGAATTAAAATACCAGCCAAAATGGTACGTGGTGTTTCGCCACCAGATTTTATGCCTTGTGGGGCTGAGAAAATAGCCCCGCTTCGTAATTGGTTTTCTTTTCAAATTGTCTTTTATCCGAGCGGTTGGGTAAGACTGCAGGCGGTATTGTCGAGTAAAATACCTAAGTCCAACAGAAGCCGTCGGCCAATTAATTCCCTTGTTTGGATCTTTAAATCCACCGTTTGACACATGTTGGTACTGCCCCATTAATAGCAATAATAATCGTGGCGCAAGACGGTAGCTTCCCCCAACCCCTACTTGCAGGAATCCGCTTAGGTTGGTACTGTAACTTATATTAGTTGGATTGCTGTGTACATTATATGGCCTGGTTAAATAGCTAAGGCCCATGCCTCCCCTAAATAAAAATTGTCATTCCCTGCCAATCTTGTAGGAAGGTTGTAGGAAGTACGCTGCAGTAATGCCTTGCCCTAAAATAGGTGTATTGAAATCAAAGTAAGAAAAGTTCCAGCCTTTGGTGGGATAGCAATGACAAAGATCCCACGTTGCCGTATCGTTTCTTTGTTTTATAAGTTCCACTTCAATGCCCCGTGGGTGAGCACCTGCCGTGTTTTGAACTGCTTCGCTGTGTGCGAATATGAAACCGTAGTGAAGCTTTGCCTGTATTCCTTTATAAATAAAAATAGTGTCCTTCTGTGCAAGAAGCGGAGAGCTTAAAACACATGTCATTACCAAAAGGATACGAAGACGCATGCATAAAATTGTTATTTAAAAGGTACAAAAGTATGTCCTGATTTTAGGAGAGCAGGCTCGATAAATCGTAGAATATGACCTGCTAAATTAGTAAGTTGTCACTATTTTAAAAGGTAAAAGTTTGTGCAATAGTTAGAGCAACTAAAACGATAAATTTATTTTAACCATCTTTGCGTAGCGCTACAAACAACCAATGGTTCAACTTACAACAACGATATTAAAATTTGCCCAGCAAGGCGATAAAACGGGCTGGACTTATATTGTAATTCCCGCGGAAGTAGCGCAGCAATTAGTACCAGGCAACAAAAAATCTTTTAGGGTAAAAGGACTGCTCGACAATCATGCTATTGAGCAAACTGCCCTGATACCAATGGGCGAAGGAGATTTTATTTTGGCATTAAATGCAACCATGCGTAAGGGTATAAGAAAACCAGTTGGAGCTGTATTAAATGTACAATTGCAAGTCGACGAAACCCCTATCTCCCCTCCTGCTGAGTTGTTGGAATGTATGGAGGATGAACCTGAGGCCCTCAACTTCTTTAACCAGCTGCCGAAGTCGCACCAAAACTATTTTACGAAGTGGATTGAAAGTGCGAAAACGGACGAAACAAAAGCGAAAAGAATTGCCCAATCAATAAACGCATTGTCTAAAGGTTTACGCATAAATGAATTGCTACGAATGCTAAAAGCTGAGAAAGCAAATTTTAAGTAGTCCAGTCTAAGAGCGTAAGGTAGTGTTTATACCATCTTACTTAGATCCGCAGAATTACTATAAGTACAAGAGTGCGACGCAAGTAAAGACGCGAAGGATTACTGTTGTTGGCTACACAAAAGAAAAGTTTACTATTCACCGTTTTCCGAAGACAATTTTTGTAATGGCATAATTTTGCCTGCTCCTAAATTATGCAAAAAGGAAAAAGTATCACGGGCAGGTACAAGTTTTTACTGATCGTAATCTTAGGTTTATTGACCTCTATCGGGCCCTTTTCGATTGACATGTATTTACCAGGCTTCCCTGCGATTGCCGCGGACTTAAACACAACGGTAGCACAAGTCTCCTTATCATTATCCAGCTTCTTTATAGGTATCTCTTTTGGTCAATTACTATACGGCCCTCTGCTCGATAGGTTCGGCAGAAAACGTCCATTGTATTTTGGCCTTACTGTTTATTTATTAGCGTCGATTGGCTGCGCTTTTGTGACATCGGTAGACGCTTTGATAGCTCTGCGACTGGTGCAAGCATTAGGAGGATGTGCGGGAATGGTGGCTTCGCGGGCTATGGTAAGAGACATTTTTCCGGTTGAAGAAAATGCCAAAATATTCTCCTTGTTAATGCTCGTAATAGGCGTTTCACCCATAATAGCTCCTACCCTTGGTGGCTACGTAACTGCCGCTTTTGGTTGGCATTACGTATTTGTAGTATTAACTGTAATGGCAGCGGTTATATTAACAGCCGTGCATTTTTATCTGCCTGAAAGCCGCAAACCCGATCTCTCTATTTCGTTAAAACCAAAGCCTATACTCACAGGTTTTTTAGGTGTATTAAAGGTGCCGCAATTTTACACTTATGCCTTAACCGGGTCGCTCGCTTCTGCAGGTTTGTACGCTTACATTTCCGGCTCGCCTTATGTTTTTATGGAGCTGTTTAAGGTAACGGAAAAACAGTACGGCTGGATCTTCGCACTCATTGCACTGGGCCTAATTCTTTCGAGCCAGATAAACAGTGTGTTGCTTAGAAATTATAAAAGTGAGCAGATCATCAAGGTCGCTTTGTTCTGCCAATCGCTTACCGGTTTAGCCTTGTTGCTTGGCACCTGGCTCGACTTTCTCGAAATCTTTAGCACCATATTTCTCATCTTTATTTTCCTTTGCTGCCAGGGCTTTACATTCCCAAATACCTCCGCACTCTCGTTGGCTCCATTCTCCAAAAACGCAGGCAGTGCATCAGCGGTTATGGGTGGAATTCAGATGACAATTGGAGCCCTTGCCTCCGCTGCGGTAAGTTTATTAAATAATCATACGGCTTTCCCGATGACAGGTGTTATGGCAGGATGTGCAATCTCTAGCTTTGCGATTTTGATGGTAGGCAGCAAGATAATTTACGATACAACAACGGCCGAGGTTGAGAATCAAAGCGCAGATTTGATCTCTACAACCTGATCCATTTTAAAAACAGGCATAGTATTTTTAACCAGTACAAAAAGGTATTTTATGAATAACGAGGACAATAAGCCAGCAGAAAGCGATCAAACGAAATATACTATTCCCAGTGCAGAGCAAATGGCACAAAACCCTAACCCACGAGCAAACGAAAACATAAGGATAGGAACGGAAGACCCGCAGGTAGATGAGGAAGCAGCCTCTGGTGTTGGAAGTGAGATAACTGACGGCGAATCTGGTTAAGGTAGTTGCGTCGCACTCTTGTACTATTTGTAATTTCTTCAGCATTAAAAACAACCCTTTCACTTTTTAAAACACAGCCAATGGAAACAAACAACGAACAACAATCGAAGAGCACGCAAAGCACAGAAGAAAGCGAGGCTAAAGATCAAACACAAATGCCTGAAATTCCAGCCATGCAAGATCGGGCAGGCAACGATCTTAAGGAACAACATACTGAGAGACCAACTGAAAGCGGAAACCTAGATAACGAAGCCAACAGTTCCTCAAATGAAACAATCGGAACACCGTAAATGGTTCCCGTTCTTAGCGCTTTATACTAAACTCTTTAAAGGGCGTTTCCTCGTAAGGAGTTACAACCACATCAGAAACGTTGGCTCTTCTTGGCCCTTGCCGGCACCAGTTTATGTAACGATCTATGTCTGCTTGTGATCCTGATACAACCGCCTCTACGTTCCCTTCTTCGGTGTTGCGGACCCAGCCTGTAACGCCTAGTTCATCAGCAACTTCCTGTGCCGTTGCACGGTAAAAAACTCCCTGCACTTTTCCCTTTATTAATAAATGAACTGTAGGCATGTGTTGTTATTTACTTTTTGCTCGTGGCTGTTTATTGTTTTGATTTCGGGCTCCATCGACAATTATATTAATCAAGCTAACGCAAAACAAAACTCTTTAGCCAACTTTACACCTAACAAAAATATGTGCCATGAGAGCATTATTGTTAATAGATATTCAGAATGATTTTTTACCAGGCGGTAGATTAGCAGTAGAAAAGGGTGATGAAATCATACCAATAGTAAATGACCTCCAACAGCACTTCAATCTCGTGGTTGCTACGCAGGACTGGCATCCTGCTAATCATAAAAGTTTTGCCTCTAATCATCCGGGCAAAAACCCTTTCGAAATAATTGACCTTAACGGATTAGAACAGGTTTTATGGCCAGATCACTGCATACAATCTTCAGAAGGAGCTTTGTTTTCCAACCAGCTAAACATGGATAAGGTTGAGGCGATATTTCGAAAAGGTACCAACAGTGAAATAGACAGCTACAGCGGTTTTTACGATAATGGTTACCTTAAAAGCACCGGCCTCGCAGACTACCTTCGGGGAAAACAAATAACCGAAGTGTATGTTGTTGGATTAGCAGGTGATTACTGCGTTTACTATACTGCTAAAGATGCGATCAAAGAAGGCTTCCAAACTTTTCTAATTGAAGACGCTACCCGGTCAATAGACAACCAGGGTTTTGAAAAAGCAAAGCTGGATATTGTAAGCAAGGGCGGTAAAATTCTTCAGAGCACAGACTTAATAGGTTGATAGCAATGAACTCCACTACAACAATGGAAACGACTTCGATAATCAAGGCTACCGATGCGG
>JAQBNN010000174.1 GCA_028288505.1 Segetibacter sp.
TATCCGTCGAAATATCGCCGTTAGCCTTCTTTTGGCTTACGCAAAAATAATCTTTTGCCATAATAATTTGGAAGCAAAGACAGTACCTTGTACTTTTAGTTCACTCTGCAGCGAATGTCTAACTGAAAAAGAAGCCTTAATGAAAACACTACAACAAACTCCTTTCACTACTCGTCAATAAAAGCTGAATAAAGAACAGGAAGTACAAGTGAGTGACACAACGATGTTTAATTGAAATAAAAACGTTCGCTCAAAAAATTGAATTAAATGCACAACGTCATCCAGCTACAAATCGCAAAATCATAAATCCTAAATCATAAATCCCCCTGTAATCCTATTTTTGCGACAAACCTCAAATCAATAAATCCTTCTCCCTCAATATTAGACAGCCCCATTGAATATCTTAAAGGCGTTGGGCCTTTAAAAGCCGACCTGCTGAAAAAGGAATTGAACATTTTTACTTTCGGCGATTTATTAGAACATTTTCCTAATCGGCACATCGACAAAACTTCGGTAAGTACAATAGCAGAAATTTCGGCAGCCACAGATTTTATACAAGTAAAAGGTGTAATTGAAGACATTGCGATTATAGGCGAAAAGCGTAGCAAGAGACTGGTGGCGTACCTAAGAGATCGCACGGGGCTATTGGAATTATGTTGGTTCCAGGGAATAAACTGGGTTCAAAAGAACCTACACGCAGGTTCTCACTACCTTGTTTTTGGTAAAACCGGTTTCTTTAATGGCCGTCCCCAAATGACTCACCCTGAGCTAGAAGTTTGGTCGCCATCACTAGCTGATGGCAAAAACTATTTAGAGCCCATTTATCCCACCACAGAAAAACTTAAAAGCAGGGCGCTCAACGGCAAGCAAATCGGAAAATTAACGCAGGTTCTTATCAGCCTCATCTCTCCAAAAGACATTAGGGAGAACCTTCCCGAGCACCTTCTGCAAAAACTAAAGCTGGAAGGCCGATTTAATTCCTACATCAATATTCACTATCCCAAAAACTACGAAGAATACAACCGCGCATTAGAACGATTAAAATTCGAAGAACTTTTTATTGCCCAAACAAGACTCGGCCTCACCCGGCTCGACAGGCATCGCAAAAGCCAGGGAGTAATTTTCGAAAAGGTCGGCGACATCTTCAATAATTTTTACAATAATTATCTCCCCTTCCAACTGACCGGTGCTCAAAAAAGGGTTTTAAAAGAAATTAGAACCGATACTGCCCGTGGCCGGCAAATGAATCGATTATTACAAGGCGACGTAGGCAGCGGCAAGACGATTGTTGCCCTCTTAAGTATGTTGCTTGCAGCAGATAACGGCTACCAAAGTTGTATGATGGCGCCAACAGAAATCCTGGCAACCCAACACTTTCTCGGTTTAAGTCATCTATTAAAAGAAATGCCGGTTAACATAAGGCTATTAACAGGAAGTACGAAAACGGCAGAGCGAAGAGAGGTTTTAGGAAAGTTGGCAGACGGATCTTTGAACATGATAGTAGGCACACATGCAATAATTGAAGACCCGGTCGTTTTTCATAGCCTGGGATTAGCGATTGTTGACGAACAACACAGGTTCGGTGTAGCCCAAAGAGCAAAACTCTGGAACAAGGCACCACTTCCTCCGCACGTGCTCGTCATGACCGCCACCCCTATCCCACGAACATTAGCGATGACTGCTTATGGGGATTTGGATTACAGCGTTATGGATGAACTGCCTCCGGGGCGAATCGCGATAACAACGGTTCACCGAAACGAAATGCACCGAGTGAAGGTGATGGATTTTATTAGGGACGAGATAACGAAAGGAAGGCAGGCCTATATCATCTTCCCCCTAATCGAAGAAAGTGACAAACTCGATTACGAAAACCTGATGGACGGCTACGAACATATAAAAGCATTTTTTCCCGAACCCAAATACCGCATAAGCATGGTACACGGCCGGCTGCCAGCGCAGCAAAAGGAAACAAACATGCAACGCTTCGTTAGTGGCGACACGCACATTATGGTTAGTACTACTGTAATTGAGGTGGGCGTAAACGTTCCCAACGCATCAATTATGGTAATTGAGAATGCTGAAAAATTTGGCCTGTCTCAGCTCCATCAACTGAGAGGAAGAGTGGGTCGGGGAAGCGAAAAAAGCTATTGCATTTTATTAACGGGCAACAAGCTCAGCAATGATGCACGTGAGAGAATAAAAATAATGTGCGCTACTAATGATGGATTCAAAATTGCAGAAAAAGATCTGGAGCTACGAGGTCCGGGAGATATTGAAGGCACCAGGCAAAGTGGTGCGCTTAACTTCAAACTGGCAAGCCTTATAAACGATAAGGAGTTGCTCGAAAGGGCAAAAGTTGAGGCAGATCTTATTTTACAACAAGATGAAAACTTAAATGCGGAGGAAAATTTAAGACTTAAAACTTACCTGCAATTGCAAAAAGGCAAAACAGTTTGGAGCAGAATATCGTAAGCTTAAATATTTTGTAATCTATACCAGCATTGGTTTTCATAGCATCATCGTTGCGTCGCAATCACTTTATCGGCAAACCAATTACCATCCACCACTTCCATTCAAATTATCCTGCAAAAAACCAATTCAGGGTTCAAATCCAAACTGAAAAACTTTAACAAAGTTGGTGCGGCTCTAGTCCATAGTTTTATTACGTATATTACTATAATTATAAAAACATAACGGTTGAAAAGTATTATTTCAATTGCTTTTTCGATTGCATTACTCTTAAGCAACACTTTATTGTTTGCCCAGTATGCCAATCTCGAGTTTGTCGAAAACAAAGGCCAGTGGGATTCTAATGTCAAGTTTAAGGGTGAAATGACAAACGGCGCCTTTTTCCTCCAGGGTAAAGGGTTTCGCGTTCTGCAACACAATAGCGAGGATTTAGAAAAAGTGGCCGCTTATTTCCACGCTCCTCATTCCACCGGTAAAGTTGCTGATCATACAAAGTCAGCCTCACTTCCTCCAAGCGAAAAATTGGTAGTTCGGTCCCACGCTTACGATGTCGAATTTGTAAACGCGTCGACTGCCACAATATTGCCCGATAAAATAATTCAAACCTATAATAATTATATTATAGGAAACGATCCCGCGAAATGGGCGGGTAATTGCAGAATTTTCCAAGCTATCACCTATCAAAATCTTTATCCCGGCGTCGACGTTAGGTATTATACTAACGAAGGCCGATTAAAGTATGATATAATAGTAAAACCAGGTGCTGACATTAGTAAGATTATGATGAAGTACGAAGGAGCTGAAGGTCTTACAGTTAAAAACGAACAACTGGTTGTAAAAACTTCAATCGGCGAAAACAGGGAAATGAAACCCTACTCTTACCAGGTTGTATACGGGGTAAAAAAAGAAGTAGCTACAAGGTTCAAGGTTTCCGGCAAAATTGTTCAGTTCGATATTCCTTCTTACGCAAAAAATGCCACACTCGTAATTGATCCTACAATCATTTTCTCAACTTATACTGGTAGCACTTCAGACAATTGGGGCTACTCTGCTACTTATGGCCCTGATGGTAGTTTCTATTCTGGTGGTACTGTAAGAGGCGCTTCCTATCCCATTTCTCCCGGTGCATTTCAAACCACTTGGGGCGGAGGTAGTGCAGAGGCAGAAGGACCAAATGGCTGGGATATCGGTATTATGAAGTTTAGCCCCAACGGGAATAACAGGGTTTACGCCACATTTTTAGGTGGTACCGGAAACGAGCACCCGCATAGTTTAGTAGTAGACGGCCAGGGAAACCTTGTGATAGGCGGACGGACAAGTTCGGGAAACACTTACCCTACTACAGCTGCAACTCTCGGGCAGGGAGGCGATTATGATATTATACTTACAAAATTAAATGCGACTGGTACAGGCCTTATAGGCAGCAGAAGAATTGGCGGAACAGGTCCAGATGGTATAAATATTCGAGGTAAATACGAAGGTGCAAAGGGAGCAGAAAAAATACGCAGAAATTATGGCGACGATTCTAGAAGTGAAGTAATTCTCGACGGGCAGGGAAATATATTGTTAGCTTCCTGTACCCAATCGGTAGGGCCTGCAAGTTCAGGTGGATTTCCTACTTCAGCAGGCGCTTTTCAAACCACTCCTGGTGGAGCCCAGGATGGCGTACTAATTAAAGCATCTCCTGATTTAAGTAGTATTTTGTTCTCTAGCCTTATTGGAGGAAGTGCAGAAGACGCGGCCTTTGTGCTAGCCATCCATCCTTCCAATGGTAATATCTATATAGGGGGCAACACAGTTAGTACTAACCTGCCGGGCGACAAGTCAGGAGTTCTATACCCGGGGTTCATGGGCGGTGAAACGGATGGCTTTGTTTCGATCATATCACCTAATGGTAGTACTCTTATAAAGACTAGCTACATGGGAACCGATGGAGCAGATATGCTTTATGGAATCCAATTTGATAAATTCAGCTTTCCCTATATTATGGGAACAACCCATAGGAGCACATGGCCTGTAGTTAACGCACCATTCAGTCAAACTGATGGCAAACAATTTATAAGCAAACTTAAAGCTGACTTATCGGGTTTTGTATATTCAACAGTTTTTGGCTCAAATATTATTGATCCACAGGTTCCTAATCTTTCACCCGTCGCTTTCCTTGTAGATCGTTGTGAAAATGTCTACGTTTCGGGCTGGGGTGGAGACATAAACAGGACCGATAAATATCCAAATAGTGGTACGCAAGGATTAACGGTTACACCAGATGCACTACAGACAAAAACAGATGGTAGTGATTTTTACTTTTTTGTTCTAGAGAGAGATGCTACGAGACAACTTTACGGAAGTTTCTTTGGACAATTTAGTACCGCTGCTGGCGGCGAGCACGTAGATGGGGGAACCAGCAGATTCGATAGCAAAGGTGACATATACCAGGCAATATGCGGCTGCGAAGGCAATGGTGGTGGTATTCAAACAACGCCGGGAGTATGGTCGCCTACAAGTGGCGCATATTGCAACCTTGCAGCTATAAAAATTGCATTTAACCTTTCAGGTATAGTAAGCAGTGTTCGCTCTTCAATTAATGGCGTAATCCAGGATACTTCAGGCTGTGTACCGCTTACAGTTGAATTTACTGATACTATAGCACTAGGAAAAACGTACACGTGGAATTTTGGGGATGGTACCCCTAATGTAAAAACAACTACCCCTAATATCCAACATACCTTTACACAAGTAGGCACCTATCAAGTAATGCTCATTTCAATAGATAGTTCCAAATGTAATGTTGCTGATACAGCTTACACCCACATACGCGTTCGCGACGATGCTGCCAGGGTGGATTTTGTACCCACAAAACTTCCTCCCTGCGAATCAACAGCCTATACATTCACAAATACTTCTACTCCAGCTACTGGCAAACCCTTTAAAGCCAATTCTTTTGTCTGGAACTTTGGCGACAACACCCCGCCAGTAACAACCGGAAGCCAGTTGGTTACCCACACTTTCCCGGGCTTTGGAACTTACAGGGTTCGGCTTTTATTGATAGATACCAATTATTGTAATGCTCCGGATTCAATGGTAAAAGACATCCGTATTTCTCCAAACGTAGATGCGGAATTTGTAACACCTAGAACAGGCTGCGCTCCTTACAATGCAGTTTTCAACAATACTTCAGCAGGAGGGCAACAGTTCTTCTGGAACTTTGGCGATGGCGCTACATCAACTTCTTCTAGTCCGACACATCTATACCCCTCACCGGGAACCTACACTGTCAGGCTAACCGCCATAGATTCAGCTACGTGTAATATAATTGACAGCACTTCATTTACCATCACAGTTAGCGGCATACCTGTTGCTTCGTTTAATTACCTGCCAAATCCTCCACAGGAAAATACACCGGTAGAGTTCTTTAATTCTTCAATTGGAGCTTCAAGGTATACATGGAGGTTCGGGGATGGAGACACGTTAAATACAACAAGTACAGAGCCGGTGAAACATACTTTTAATGAAACAAGACTTTATAATACTTGCCTTGTAGCTACTAACATTGCAGGCTGCGCTGATACAACCTGCCTGGATGTTCAGGCGAGGATTATTCCTTTACTGGATGTACCTAATGCATTTACACCTAACGGAGACGGAATAAATGATAAAGTATTTGTAAGAGGGTTTGGCATAACTAAAATGAACTGGATGATCTTTAACCGCTGGGGCGCAATGGTGTTCCAAACCGCCGACAGAACTCAGGGTTGGGACGGAATGTACAAAGGAGCCCTCCAGCCAAAAGAAGTATACCATTATGTTCTTGATGTAGAATTTGGTGATGGTACCAAATACCAGAAAAAAGGTGACATAACATTGTTGTGATGAAAAAAAGAGGAGAGGAAAAATGAGACAAATTTTAAAACTTATCTGCGGAATTACTGTCCTGTCTGCTACCATTAGCCTAAAAGGGGTAGCACAGGACCTGCATTTCTCGCAATATTTTAACGCACCGCTATTGGTTAACCCTGCCAATACCGGGTTTAGTCCTGATGGAGATTATCGACTTGGAGTTAATTATCGTAACCAGTGGGCTACTGTTAGTAATCCTTACAAAACCTTCAGCGCTTTTGGTGATGTACAATTATTTGGAGACCGTTTCGAAAACGGATGGGTTGGTGTAGGTGGCGCATTATTAAGGGATGTTGCAGGTACAGGAAACCTAACAAGCACTAAAGGTTTCGGCTCTATAGCCTACCACCAGGCACTTGGTCTGGGCAGTTTATTAAGCGCAGGTTTCAACGTTGGTTTTGTAAACAAGAAAGTAGACTTTAATAAGCTCACGTTCGACAACCAATGGAACGGAAAGTTTTTTGACATTTCTGCACCAACTGGTGAGCCATTTGTTGCCAACCAGGTAAATTATACGACCCTGCAGGCTGGAATTAATTATGCCTTGTTTCCTACTGAAGACATATACCTGAATGTAGGTTTAAGTGTTTCTAACATAAATAGCCCTAAAGAAAACTTTTTCGATGACGGCAGCGCAGATGTAACAGTACCTACCCGCTACACTATTTTTTTAAATGGTAGTTTTCGTACTTCAGATGCCTGGATTGTAAACCCAAATGTCTATATCAGCAAAGTAAGCACAGCTACCGAAGTGGTAGGCGGGGTAAATGCGCAAAGAGACCTGAGCGGAGACGGAAACACACAATTAATTTTAGGTGCCTACTATAGGCTAAACGATGCGGTAATTCCAATGGTTGGGTTTCAGCAAAACGGGTACAAGCTCACCTTTAGTTACGATGCCACAACATCTACGTTGGGTCAATACAATAACAACCGCGGAGGCTACGAACTCAGCATTATCAAGCAAGGTATATTCGACAATAGCAGAGGCTTAAAATGTCCTGCAGTTCGGTTCTAAAACAAAAATATCAAATACGAAAAAGGGGCTTCGCTTGAAGCCCCTTTTTATTTAAATATTGGTTTGCTTACCAAATTGCGATTAAATTATTTTAAGGAGTTCCGGTTGCCTTAAACCTGCCTGCGCCTTTAAAGCGGTCTTTCCAATAACTGTCGTTCAAGTCACTTACCATTACACCACCGCTGGTAGCAGCATGTACAAACTTGTTATTAAGCAGGTAAATGCCAACATGAGAAACTGCTCGTCCGCCTGTGTTAAAGAAAACGAGATCACCTTCACTTAGTGTTTCCAACCCTATTTGTTCACTCTTGTCGTATTGTTCCTGTGCAGTTCTGGGTATATCAATATTGTAAGCATTATGCATTACTACCTGTGTAAAAGCAGAGCAATCAATACAGCTTTTGCTGCTTCCACCCATACAATAACGCGTTCCCCACCATTCGTCAATCAGCTTTAAGAGGCTTACATTATTAAGCTTTTCCACTGTCGCATCAAGCATAATGGCATACTTCAATTGAAGCCAGTCAGCACGTTCAATGTCGCCCCCAGGCCCCGAGCTTGAATAACCTGTTGAAGAAGCCGGCCTGCCTAAACTTTTAGGAGCTACAGGCCCTGTTGCAGTATGTCTTGACGTAACAACTTGCCCGGGCGTAACAGTGATGTCATCCAAAAAAGTTACGCCTTTATTTTTCGCTTTTACCGGCCTTGAGGTTATGGCCGAATGGTCTTGTGCTGTTAGCGTTTTTAACTGCTTACAGCTCGTAAGCAGAAATATTGATAAAGCACTATATAATAATCGTTTTAAAATCATTGAGCACGGCAAAGAAAGGGTGTTGCAACTTAGAAACAAAATGCTTGTAAAAGTTTTTAACAGCCTTTTAATCTCTCCACAACATGTGGAAAATTGAATAAAAAGTATTATTGTTTACTAACGATATTTGACGGTTCAAATTGTGGGTATAGAAATTTTTTATGTACTAAGCTTTAGGAAATCTATTAAGCGCCCGTTGCGTCGCACTCTTGTACGCTAAGTCAAAATTCAAAAGTAAAAAGGCAAAAGTAAACACGCTGGAAGAGCGATTTTAACTTCACTGCAACTTGGTAATTAACGAAAAGAATGTACAAGAGAGCGACGCAACGATGAATCATAGTAGCACTAATGTTTAGAACAAAAAAAGCTGTAAGTAGTAAGTTATAGGTTGTAAGTAAGAGCAAGAAACTTTGAACCTCCTATAACTTAAAACCTATATCTTAAAACCTATAACCCTGACCTACAACTCATAACTCAATGTGTAAATTCTCACACCTCCACGTTCATACACAATTCAGCTTACTGGATGGAGCTGCTTCTATAAAAGGATTGTATAAAAAAGCCATAGCTGATGATATGCCGGCATTGGCAATCACCGATCATGGAAACATGTTTGGTGCATTTGAATTTGTAGCGGAAGCATACAAACACACCAATGAAGATGGAAGCCTGAAGGTAAAGCCAGTTGTAGGTTGCGAGTTCTACGTGGTGGAAGACAGGCACAAAAGACAATTTACAAAAGAGCAAAAAGACAACAGGTATCACCAAATTTTGTTGGCGAAAAATAAACAAGGCTACGCCAATCTATTGAAGCTTACATCTCTAGGCTACCAGGAAGGTATGTACAGCAAGTATCCGCGAATTGACAAGGAACTGATCGAGAGATACCATGAAGGCTTGATAGCAACCACTTGTTGTCTTGGAGCTTATGTGCCTCAAACCATTTTAGTGTCTGACGAAGATGCTGCGGAGAAAGAATTTAAGTGGTGGCTCAACATGTTTGGTGAGGATTACTATATAGAAATTCAGCGGCATGGAATGAAGGAACAAGACAAGGTGAACCAGGTATTATTAAAGTTCGCTATTAAGCATAAAGTAAAGGTTATTGCAAGCAACGATAGCCATTATACCGACCAGGAAGATTACAATGCACACGACATTCTTCTTTGCATAAATACAGGTGAAAAACAAAGCACTCCCGGCTTCGATGATTTTGTGAATGACGAATTGCAGGTGAAGAACCGTCGCTTTAAGTTTCCTAACGACCAGTTTTATTTTAAGAAGACTAGTGAGATGAAGGAACTCTTTAAAGACGTTCCTGCAGCAATTGATAATACAAACGAGATAGTTGATAAGATAGAGCTGCTGAACTTGAAGAAGGATATTTTGTTGCCCAACTTCCCAATCCCGAAAGAGTTTCAGCAGCATGACGATGGCAACCTGAACCAGTGGGAATACCTGCACTATCTAACTTACGAAGGTGCAAGAAAAAGGTACAGCGAGATAACAGAAGAGATCCGCGAACGACTTGACTTCGAGCTATTCACCATCAAGACAATGGGATTTGCAGGATACTTTCTAATCGTATCTGATTTTATCAGGGCAGGAAGAGAGTTAGGTGTATTCGTTGGCCCTGGTCGAGGATCGGCAGCGGGGTCGGTGGTAGCTTATTGCATAGGCATCACCAACATCGATCCTATTAAATACAACTTACTATTCGAGCGTTTCCTTAACCCCGATCGTAAGAGCATGCCCGATATCGATACCGACTTTGACGACGACGGTCGCCAAAAGGTGATCGATTATGTAGTGGATAAATACGGCAAGAATCAGGTAGCCCAAATCGTAACGTTTGGTACGATGGCTGCTAAGATGAGTATTAAGGATGTTGCCCGTGTTCTTGATCTTCCTCTCGCTGAAAGTAATATGATGGCGAAGTTGGTGCCCGATAAACCCGGTACTAATTTAAACCGGATGTTATTTGCTCCACTAACAAAAAAGGATGGTGAAAAGAGTTTGCAGGAGAAAGAAGACTTAGGTGGCGAAGATCTCGAGAATGTAAAAAAGTTAAGAGAGATCTACAAAGGCGACGACTTGCAGGCGCAGGTTTTAAAAGAAGCGGCACGCCTTGAAGGCTCGGTTAGAAATACAGGTTTGCACGCGGCAGGCATCATCATTGCGCCTGACGATCTTAAGAATATTATCCCGGTTGCTACGTCTAAGGACTCTGATTTATTAGTAACTCAAATTGCAGGTAACGTAATTGAAGAAGCAGGGGTTATCAAGATGGACTTTCTTGGTTTAAAGACCCTGTCCATTTTAAAAACGGCGTTGAGTTTAATCAAAGAAAATCATGGAGTTGAGATAGAGATAGATGAAGTTCCGCTTGACGACGAGAAAACATATAGTCTCTATCAAGGCGGTGAAACGAACGGTACTTTCCAGTTTGAAAGCCCCGGCATGCAGAAGCACTTGCGTGACCTGAAGCCCGACAAGTTTGCCGACCTTATTGCCATGAACGCCTTGTACCGCCCAGGTCCTATGGCTTACATACCTGACTATGTAGAGCGTAAACATGGAAGGCAGGAAGTAACCTACGACGTTCCTGACATGGCAGAATACCTTGAGGAAACTTATGGTATTACGGTCTACCAGGAGCAGGTGATGCTGCTGTCTCAAAAACTAGCCGGCTTTAGCCGTGGGGAGGCTGACGTACTTCGTAAGGCAATGGGTAAAAAGCAAATCGCTGTGCTAAACAAGATGAAAGCGCAGTTCATGGAAGGTGGTACAAAAAAAGGCCACCCTGCTGATAAGCTCGATAAGATTTGGGCAGACTGGGAAGCGTTTGCACAATACGCGTTCAACAAATCCCACTCTACCTGCTATGCCTTTGTTGCTTACCAAACTGCTTACCTAAAGGCCCACTACCCTAGCGAATACATGGCCGGTGTATTAAACCATGCAGGCAACATCGAAAAGATCACCTTCTTTATGGAAGAGTGTAAACGGATGGGATTAAAAGTGCTTGGACCAGACATCAATGAATCACAAAAAGGTTTCGCAGTTAACAAAAAAGGTGAGATCCGTTTTGGAATGATGGGGCTGAAAGGTGTGGGTGAAAATGCGATTGAATACATATTAGAAGAAAGAAAGAAAAGTGGCGCGTACGCAAGTGTGTTTGATTTAGTGAAGCGTGTGAACCTCAGAGCACTTAATAAAAAATCATTAGAAAGTCTTATTTATAGTGGCGCATTCGACTGCTGGAAAGAGTTCCACCGCGGCCAGTACTTCGGTTGTGCAAAAGACAGTACCAACACCTGCTTAGACATTATCGTACAGTTTGGCCAGCGCTACCAGGCACAGGCGCAAAGTACCAGTAACAGCCTGTTTGGCGACATGATCACAATGGATATCCCTACCCCGCAGCTTCCCAAAATAGCTCCGTGGACACTCACCGAATT
>JAQBNN010000199.1 GCA_028288505.1 Segetibacter sp.
CATAATTATTACCCATTGATACAGCGACTAAAATAGAAACTATAAGATAGCCCTTAGCGATACTCGGCCTATGTGTATTGTTCTTGTTTCACCCGGTTTACGACCTTCGTATTGTATATTCAACTCAAGACTATTTATCAATCGCTTGGTAAGATCAAGACCCCATAGAAGATTGCTACCAGGCAGTAATGCATCGAGCATAATGTAGCTTACGGTTGTGTTTGGTGTGCCTGTGTATGTAATTCTACTGTAAGTAAACTTGCTTGTTAAGCTTGTATTATTTACCGCGTTATACTTCCCCTCAAAGTTCATTGAATTGTTGGTCGACGTTTCGCCGCCGTAGGTTATTTGATTTTGTTTTCGATTGTAGAGGTAGCTTGTTTGCAATCTTAAATTAGTTCCTTTTGTATAAGTGAACCGAGGCTCGGTAGTAGTGTTACCGAGTTCGTAATTCCTGTTGGCAAACCGTGGCGTGATCAATGAGTTACTTCCTACTCTTTGGATAACCTCGAACAGGTATTCTTTGGTTAAGTTTATACGCGACCTAAAGATCCACTCGTTTAGCCTCCTGGTTTCGAAGCCATACGTAAGCAGGGCCCTGTTGAAATTTTTTGTGTTGCTAACATCAATGCCCCACCTGGTACTAAAGCGATTAAAGGATAATGTATTGGCGACAACATTATTAATAGTTATTAATGAAGTATCGAGAAGCCCACCTTTCAAAGGATTAAATGCAATCCCTCCATCAGCAAGTTCTTTCTTTAAAATTTGCATACTAGATTGAAGAGAAAATCTGCCCACTAGGCTGCCCCACTTTTTATTCTTCAAAGTATTTGCAACAGCTCGCGGGTTAATGGTGACGGAATAATTTAGTTGTGTATAGTTTGCTTTTACAAATTGATTGGTGGGTGTAAAAATCCTGATGAACTTCGCCTGGTCAGGAAAGAGTGCAAGTTCGAATTCATTTAATTGGGGTATGCCGTCACTGTTGTAATCGTTCCAGGCAAACTCGCCTGTACCGGCTGGTACTTCTATGTAGCTATAGTCGCGGCGTTGCTCCTGTCCTGCCCCTAGTTCGTAAAGGACATTGCCAGTAACGAGTCCTTTAAATTCGTTAACCGAATATTCAGCCCTTCCAACCAAGCTGTTTTCAGGTTTAAGATTAGATAAGTTTTTATTGATTACCTGTAGCTGCCTATAGGTAACGTTTGTTCGAACCTGGTGTCGTGGATTTGCAAGAAACTCTGCCGAAAGATTTACGTTATGACTCCTGTCTACCTGCTCCAATGCTTTTGCATAAGGTATCTTATCGCTCCTCGTAAAGTAAGTAAGCGACCACCTGTTATCCTTTGCCTGGTTCGACCTTAGATAAGCTGAGATTGTCGTAAAAGCAAAGCTGAGCGGAGATACAGAGTCTGTTCTTTTATTCCTCAGCTCGTTATGTTCAACTGCATAAGAACCACCTAGTGTATAATTATTAAGCCTCGTAAACAATTTGCTTATATCAACGGTAGGTCGCAAGAAGTAGCCTTGGTTTTCCCTTGAGTTGATATTAGTAAGGTTGAAAATGTTATTAAACCTCCAGCCTTTTATTGTTTGCTGGTGCGTGACCAACTGCTTGATTCCTTTGTAATCATCGCTTCTTATATACGCTGCAGCGTGGTATTGAATGCTACTGGCGGCAGCATCAGAAAGTTGAAAATTAATGAAAGGCAAATGTTCTGTGGCTGCAGCAGGTTGTAATTCTAAGCCCCAATCCCGGTAAAATTCAACTGTTCTTAATCGTTCTAATGGCCGAAACTTCTTGTCGACTAACTCATACCCTGCAGTAGTGTTTAACCGAAGCTTTTTATTAGTCTTCGTTATGAGGTTATCATTTCGCGTTAATAAAAATTTTGCTCCGTAACCTTTGTCATTCTGTTTATCTTTGCCGGAAAAAGCGTTAAGATCATAATTACTTATAGCAACTTCTGCAACAAGATTTGTTTTATTGTTTAGCTGGTAATTTGCGCCTACGCTAAATAGCTGTTGTTTCTTCGGCGTTATTAAAAAAGTTGCTGGTTCAAAATTTCCCTGCGGAACACCATTTAAAGGTTCAACCCATTTATAAACTTTACCGTTAGCACCATTAAAATCTGCGATATAATTTCCTTTTCCAAAACCAACCTCGATGAAATTTAAACTATACCTCGCACTATCCTTATCCGTCGAGTAAACAAAGATCGAGTCGTGGAAAGTGAAGTTGTAGATTGTATCAATCCTTTTATATAAGATCTTAGTAGTAGAAAAAGTATCTAGGTTTGCTACCTGGTAAAAAGCGTTTTGAATACTATCTCCCAGGTTACTTAAAAACCTACGTTGGGGTAAATCGAGCGTTTGATTAATAGGAGAATTTTTAGCATCCGTGTTACTATAAGCGCCGATATTTATTTTCAGCTTTTTATTTATCGTGATCTCGTTGTTGGCGTAAAGGAGCGAGTTGAGATAGTTCCTATCAGCATATTCAAACTCAACTTGTATACGACGATCCTTGGTAATCATACGTCGTGGGGTAAAAGCTATCTCGGCAGTATTGTAATTAATAACATAGTCCTGGTCTTCGCCGCGCTGCATTAGTTCGCCGTCAAGGAACACACGTTCGGTACCTGCAAGTACGATAAAGTAAAACTCGTTATTTGCACCAGTTAACCTGTACGGTCCCTGGTTACCTTCAAGGCCCTGGAAAACGTTTCTCGTGAATTTTCCTTTTGCTACTGCGCCGCTGACCAACAAGTTGTTGGAGACTTTTTTACTAATGTTCGATTGCTGGCTGTACGAAATCCCTTGGAGTCGCTTATAAAATTTCAGAAAGTAAGAAGGACTCTGTCGAATGTCAATATCGCCGAGATTAACCTCCCAGCCATTCTTTTTAAATTGCAGCCACACGCGGTCAAACTCATTCAATTGTTGCGTTGTGCCATCAGGCTGTATTGGAATGTTGTTATCTGTAATAGCTGCCGCTACTTGCACGCTATCACCAATTAATCCGTTTAACTGAAGGTTGAATTGAGAGTTGACTACAACATCCTGGTTGTTGCCGAAAGTGAGCGCACGACCAAAACTTCCGTTATAATTAATGGTTCCAAAGTCGAATAGTGAAGTTTCAGGTGAACGGCCATTCCTGTTTATAATAACTGGGCGTGCAATGAAATTATTCATTACACTATCGTACGTAAACCGTTTGGCTACTTCGTTAAACTTAAAAGGAAGTACCCGGTAAATAATGTTCACGCTGTCAACTTCCGCCGGCTTTTTCCAGCTAAGCGTTGCATTTACTTCATCAATGGAATAGTACGAGGTATCAAAACCTTTAATAAAAAAAGAACGTGGAACAATACTTAAGCTATCAATCTTAATATTAGTGGAAGCAGCAATTTTCTTGCTGCGCAAATTCGAATAGTTGTAGGGCTGGGACAGTAAAGTGCCGGCGGTTAAAATAAGAACAACTAAAACAAGTATTGCTTTAAACAACGTCAGGATCGGGTTTCTTCAAGTAAAGTTTAAAGCATAAAAATACCGGAGTTGGTTAACGAAAAAGCAATTAATTTATAAAATACAGGTAACGAAATTTAGAAATATATAAGCCAAATCTAATTAGTTGTACTTGCCTCCGAGTAACGAATTAAACCGTTTTATTGCCTATTTTTTTAAATCTCGAGATTTTAATTAGAGAAGTCACAGGTTCACCCAGTGCGGCTGCATAAGAAGCGTGCTGTTTTTTGGATACCAGTAGCTGTTTTTTATAGCAACATCCTTGCGTCGCACTATTGTACATTTGTCATTACTTCCTCGGGGCATACCCGGGAGTGTCGACCGCTTAATTCACAGCTTCATATTTTTAATTTCGTACAGTTTACCAGCATTATAACCTCACACTAGCACAAGAACGAAAATATAATTAAAAAAGAACCGCTCCTGTAGAAGCGGTTCTTTTTTAATTATAAAAAACTTGTAATAACTTAATGATTTCTAATAACTGTTTTTGAAGTATCGGTTTTACTCTTATACTTATCATCCTTTAGTTTTTCTTTAGAACCGTCGGCTGATTTTACTTTTACCTTTCCTGTACTTTCATCGTACTTTATTTTATTTCCTTCACCATCTTTAGCTTTAAAATCGCCGTCAGAGTCTACTTTTGTTTTCCACTTATTCTGGTCAATGGTGTAACGGCCATCGTCAGTATAAACTATGTAGTTATTAACTACCCTTCCCCATTTATCAAAGGTGTCTTTAGTAGCAGGGCTAATGTAAAACTCAATTGGTTCGTTAAGAGTAGCATCCCATGCATACCCCGAACTTTCCTCTTTTTTAACCTGTACCGGTTTGCCAGTAGAGAGATTAATGTAAGAACCTTCAGTAACTGAAGATGTAACAGTGCCGGAAGTGGTGGCTTCAGAAGTTTCGCCTGTAGAGGCGGCTGTGCTACCGGTTGTGGTAGAGTCTGTGCTCGTTTCAGATGTCTGGCTGTTATCGCACGATGTAGCAGTAAACATTGCTAACGCCACAACAGCAGGAACAAATAGTGTTTTCATAATTTAAAATTTGTTAGAGCTATTCAATAGTTATGCCATTTAGCTAAACGCTTGGTACAACTGCATTGATTACAAATGTATTATGACAGGAGACACTATGTACTTTAATGAAGGACAACCCAACAAAAGCAAATATATTAATTAAAGAGAATCAGGGAATTCTTCTATAAGAAATGAGAGCTAACAATCTGTTACACAACTTTTAATGGCATAATTTTTTAATTCTCTCTATTATATGAGTTAGCATAAGTTAATAGCACTGTAATAATAGTATCTCCGATATTTATGAAGTTAACTCTGAAGTGAAGCCTTAAACAGCAAACTTAATAAAAGCTGCCATGAGTTTTAAAGATGAAGTGATTGCGACGCAAGGATGGTGCTATGGAATACCTTAGCGGGTATTTGAAATCTTTAAACCAACTAAAATAACTACTTAAAATAAATACAATGAGCATAATAAACCCTGATGCGAAACTTCGGATACACAATTTCTCACCCGATAAAGGATTTCCTAATAATATGAAACTGCCGGTTTTATATTATCAAAATGTTTTAGCGTTAAACGAGACTTCTGAGCAGGAAGTGAAAGACCTTTTTGAAAAGAATGGCTGGTCAAACTTCTGGACAGATTCTATAAAAACAGAACACCATTTTCATAGTAATTCGCATGTGGCGATGGCTATTCTTAAAGGTAATTGCATGATACAATTAGGCGGTGAAGATGGAAGTATTCAAAAATTGACTACCGGTGATGTACTATTGATACCAGTTGGTGTAGCGCATAAAAACGTTGGAGAAAGTGAAGATTTCCTTTGTCTTGGCGCATACCCAAAGGGTCAGGATCATGACATGAAGGAAGGTAAAATGGAAGAAAAAGGAGAAGCAGAAGAAGAAATTGCAAAAGTAGAATTACCGGATTTTGACCCGATCTTTGGAGATAAAGGACCCGTGAAAGAACACTGGCACAAGGTTGAATGCGTCAAAGTAATTGAAACTGAGCGGCAGTTTTAAATGTTTGCATAAATAAAATGGCCTCGAGTAAATTGAGGCCATTTTATTTCGTTTCGTTGGAGATGCTGTAGTAAATAGAATGTTGAGCTGCTTTTTTAATTTAAATACTAACTGGGCTTTGAATTGGCTTTGAATCAAGCTGCTTCTTTAGTTCAAGTTCCTTTTCAGAGATGAGGCCTATTTTGTAGGAATGTTCGATGGCCTCGTTACTGTGCTCGAAATGGCAACATTGTACTCCACTAGCCTCTATCTTTTTAATTAGCTCTTTTACATTGCTGACGTTCTTTTCGTATACATGCCTTAGGTAAACCGAAAAAATACGGCCGGGAAAATGGTCAACAATCGCTGCATAGATGGTAGGGTCCTGCTGTGAATCATCGCCCAACAAAACGAACTTTTGATCGGGGTAGACCTCCAGGATACGGGCAATACGCATAAACTTTGTTGCGTGTCTATTGCCACCAGTTTTATAAAATTCCTTTAGCTTTTTTATCTGGCTAAGCAGGTACACTCCCTCCGGTATTTCATTCATCCTGCAAAATTCTTTGATGAAGCTGTAGAGGTTCCACTCGCTGCTCGATACATAGAAAAACGAATTAGCGGTTTTAAATGTAGCATTTGCGCTTGCCAGCAACTTGTAATGTTTAACCACCCCGTCAAAAGGCCTTCGGGTATGGGCATTTTTTGTAAGTAAAACTTTTAGTTTTCTAAAAGTGCTTGACGAGTACGAGACAAGAAAAGTATCGTCGATATCAGAGATAAAGGCATACTGGTTTTCAAAGGGAATTACAATGTACCCTTTGCCTGTTGCAAGGTAAGTACCAGAAGGATTTTCAGGATCAGGGTAATGAACTTCAACCGTATGAAGACCGCTTTTCATTTTTTCACCAGGCTCAAACTGAAACATGAAAAAGCCATCGGAAGCAGTTTTTGCTTGCATCTTTTTGCGCTGCCATTCCATAACCACTTTTACATCCGGAACGGGCTGAACCATGAAGGATCTTATTAAAGCTAAAGCGTTGGTCCAGATGTTTTGCCGGTACTTTTTGCGTGGAAGAGGGCTAAGGTTAAAAACATGACCGAAAACAACAAGATGATCTTTACTGCCATAACCATGGTACACTTTTACTACTGGCTGGTTGGTCAGCCTAAACCAATGAAATAGCTTTCTTTTTAAGTTATCAAAAAAAGAACTTTCAGCAGGTGCACTTTCAGAAATTGTATAATCAGACATAAGCAACTATTATCTTTAACCACTAACCAATGGCAGAATCTAATTTAAAATATTTATTCGTTATTAACCCCAAATCGGGGGGTAAGCATAATGTCGATTATAAGGAGGCGATCGACAAATTTTTTGCAGAATTCACTCACGAAACTGCCTTCTATACCATGGGCGGCAAAAATGATGCAGCCGCCTTAAGTAAGGAAATTGAGCAACTAAAGCCACACAAAGTTATAGCTGTTGGAGGAGACGGCACTGTTTCGTTAGTAGCCAGGCAGGTTTTGGGAACTGAGATGTCAATGGGAATTATTCCTGCAGGCTCGGCCAACGGAATGGCAAAAGAACTTAATATTTCTGTTAACGTAAACGAAGCCCTTAAAATTCTTACTGATGGTATTGTTAAAAAGACCGACGCCATCAAGGTAAACAACGAGATCTGTTTACACCTAAGCGATATTGGCCTCAATGCACGGCTTATTAAATACTTCGAGCAAAATCAAATACGAGGAAAAATTGGTTACGCACGGGTGGCTATGAAAACTTTGATCAACAAAAAAAACATTCGCGTAATCATTCAATCTCGCGACCAGGAAATAAAGCGCAACGCCTTCATGGTTGTTTTGGCCAATGCAAGCAAGTACGGAACCGGCGCCGTTATTAACCCCGAAGGAAATCTGCACGATGGCCTTTTTGAAGTAGTGATTATCCGTAAGCTCGCTCTCTCCGAAATTTTAAAAATGATCTTTTGGCCGCGCCCTTTTAATCCCAAAAAGATCGAGGTTGTCTCTGCGAAATCGGTTGTAATTGAAACACATGGCAAGGTACATTTCCAGGTAGATGGCGAGTATTTAGGAAAGGTGAATAAAGTTTTCGCCACCATACTTCCGGGACAACTTAACCTAATACTGCCCGAAGACAGTAAAGAGTAATTAGAATTTTTTTGTGACCAACAGTTGTTTTCATGGCCTCATCGTTGTGTCACTCACTTGTACGCGTAGTTCAATTGTGATCTTTTCCTACAATATACATTGCCATTTTCGGTAGCCTTGCATAAAAGCTTCCGCATTTCAGTGGCAGCATTTTTTAAAGCCTTCAGTTGAAAATGTATTGTATGAAAAAGCTTCTCATCTTAGGCTTGCTATTCGCTTTGCCTAACTTATTTTTATTCTCTCAACAATTAGAATATCCGTTCCCTGTTCACTCCCTTACTCTGCGCCTTGAAGGCAAGGATTATAACATGGCGTTTATGGATGTACAACCGGCAAAAGCAAACGGCGAGGTTGTCATTCTGCTACACGGCAAAAACTTCAACGGCTATTATTGGAAAGATGTGATACCATCCTTAACCAAAAAAGGATTTAGAGTAATAGTACCAGACCAAATCGGTTGGGGAAAATCAGACAAGCCGCCTATTCACTACAGCTTTCACATGCTGGCCAATAACACTAAACAACTGTTGGATACGTTAGGGGTAAAAAAAGCAAACGTGGTAGCACACTCAATGGGTGGAATGCTGGCAACAAGATTTGCAGTAATGTATCCTCAAATAGTTTCAAAACTTGTTCTCGAAAATCCGATAGGACTTGAAGATTATTCGCGGTTTGTTCCCTACAAAAAACTAGATGAGCTTTTCGAAAATGAGGAGAAGACTACATACGAGTCAACAAAAAAATACCAGCAGAGCTACTACCCTGTTTGGAAACCGGAATACGAGCAATATGTAAAAGCGCAGCATGAAGCATTTACAAACGGTGACCAAAAAACAAACGCATTAGTAAATGCACTCACTTACCAGGTTATATATGAGCAACCAGTAGTGTATGAATTTGAGAACATAAAAGCGCCTACCCTACTAATAATTGGGCAGGAAGACAGGACCGTTGTTGGTAAAAACTTACTAAACGAACAACAGAAAAAGCAATACGGTAATTACCCGGCATTAGGCCGAAGTACAAAAGCTAAAATTAAAAATGCAAAACTTGTTGAACTACCTGGCGTAGGACATATACCGCATATACAAGTCCTGCCCTTGTATATAAAACACCTGCTTACATTTTTAGAAAGCAAGTAGTTAAGGAAGTTGTATTTCTTCATTAGGTATTCTGCTATGCTCGGCCAAAAACTAATGATTGTAACAGAGAAAACTAGTGAGCAAAAAAGAAGCCTGAATAGTAAGGGCTACAGTTTTCACTTTAACTTTTGCCTTTTTATGTTTTACTTTTAAATGTTACATTCCCCCCTCACCTTTCCTTCCACTCAAAATCTGCAGCTTTAGGTAGTTGTTTAAACGTAGGCGCTACAATTTCTGAAGGTACTGTTAGTCGGCGTTTTGCTGTATCTATCCATGCGCCATCAACGGTAATTATTGCCGAGACAGTATCACCATTTTTTACGATCTCATGCTGCATTGTCCAACGGCTATAGCTGGAGGAACTTTTTTTCAATTGAAGGTTGATGCTTACCTCGTCTCCAAAATGAATTTCTCTTTTAAATACACACTCCTCTCGAAACAAAATAGGCCCAAAGTTATGCTGCACCAATACAGCAGGCGACAAGCCAAACTCGGTAAGAAAACACATGCGAACATAAGCGCCAAAATCGTAGTACACAGAATGGCGTAAATGAAAGTTAGGATCAAGATCGCTCCAGCGAATTTCTACAGGTTTAATATATGATGATAGCATTATGATAATTGTTGCTGCAAATTACGAACTCTGTTTGCACGTAATTCAAGAGCCAGGATAATTAAAGGAACAACCAAGAGTTTAAGTAAAAAAGAATTAAGAATAAATAGGTAGGCTAAAAGCAATAAGCCGGATATTTGCAGCATTCGTAAAAAAATCGATTATGTCACTCGCAGATAAACTTGCAAAAATGAAAGAAGAAAAATCAACAAACAACCTGCAGGCAGGTGAAGAGTTTTTAACACAGAATGCTCAGAGGCCCGAGGTTAAAACAACACCAAGTGGCCTTCAATACGAAGTGCTTACTGAAGGAGATGGCCCTAAGCCAAAAGCCACTAACACAGTAAAATGTCATTATCACGGTACTTTAATTAACGGAACTGTTTTCGATAGCTCTGTACAACGCGGACAGCCTGCAACCTTTCCTTTAAACATGGTAATTAAAGGCTGGACAGAAGCCTTACAATTAATGAGTGTTGGTAGCAAATACCGCTTATTCCTGCATCCTACTTTAGCCTATGGTGAAAGAAGCGCCGGTGCTCTCATACAACCGAATAGCACTTTAATTTTTGATGTAGAGTTGCTTGGCATATCGTAAAAAGTAGTTTGTATTTTTTTTGAGCGCGGACATCAGTTTCCATAGCATCCTCGTTGTGTCACTCACTTGTACTTTAAGTTAATAATCGACTTTAGGTTACAATTGAGAGACACAACGATTTTTTATAAGAGAGTTATTTCCTATCGTATTTTTCAACTGCAGCTTTTAAGCTCATTGCATTATCATAGGCACTTCCCATTGTATTGTTGAAGTACGCATATACATCTTTACCATCACTTAAAAAGCCTCGCATCCTTTCCGCCTGTTCTTCAAAAATCTCATTGCTATAGCTACCTCTATAATCACCCTTAGGCCCATGAAACCTGTAGTAAATAAAGTCGGCGCCCTGGTCTAAATCCAAGTTCTTCGACTTAGGCATGTCCTGCAAAACCATAGAAGCATTGAAGTTATTAAGCAGCTCGAAGAATTGTTTGTTGTACCATGTTGTGCTTCTGAATTCTACTGCTAATCTCCACTTGCTTTCCTTATTGAGCTGGTGTAGCCTTTCTAAAATCTGCTCAACTTTATCGCTGTAGTCCGCTGTAATACTGGCTGGGAACTGTACCAGCAAGCAGCCCTTCTTATTTCCAATATGTTGTGCGGCATTAAAAAAGAGATCAACATTAGCAAGCTTAATATTTAGTTGCTTGATATGAGTAACTTCCTTCCATAGCTTTAAAGTAAAAAGAAAATCTTCAGGAACCTCTGCAGACCACTTTGCAAAAGTTGATAGCATTGGAATCTTTTTAAACGTACTATTTACTTCCAGCGTATTGAATAAGGATGCATAGTAATTAAGACGGCTCTTTTGCTGAAACTCAGGAGGAAACGTTTCCTTGCTGCCGGGTACAACAATGTTACTTGTGCCTATTCTGAATATGCCTGCTGTTTTATTAATCACTTGTTCAACTTTTCGACGATCGTATTTGTGTAAAAAGAATGAGAACCTGACCTTAGAAAAACAGGGGCTAAAGCAAGCACAATTGTACAAGTGAGTGACACAACGATGCTTAATAGTAGCACTAACGTTTGCTAAAAAAATAGCATAAACGTTTTAAAACCGAAAGCGTAATCTTATAACTTCTACTTACTTAGCCGCTGTAGTCCCTTCTGTAACCACCACTTTTTTACCATTTATAGTAACATTGGTAAATTGAATATTAGTAGCATTCGAAAACTTATAAGGCGTTTGCACACCATTGATCTCAACGTTAATAAGGCGAAGATTTTGTATAGGCGACTCCTTATAACCTTCTAATAATACGCCTACCTTTCCGCCATTTTTTACCTTCATATCTCTTACCTCAATGTTACGAATGGTAGGCATGAAATTGCCGGCATCTTCATAAAGCATAGTGGCAATTACTACCTGCTCTTTTACCTGTCCAACTTCTATATTTCTCAGGTATACGTTCTCAGTAATTCCACCTCGTGCCGAGCTTGTTTTAATACGAAGCGCCCTATCCAATTCAGGACTATTCATTATACAATTCTCTGCGAATACATTGCGAACACCACCAGAGATCTCGCTGCCAATTACTACTCCACCATGACCATTAGCCATTTTGCAACCCTGTATAATTATGTTTTCACTAGGAATATTAATTCTGCGTCCATCTGCGTTCCTACCTGATTTTATTGCAATACAATCGTCGCCGGTATTAAAGTAACAATCTTTTATAAGAACATTTTTGCAAGACTCAGGATCGCAGCCATCAGAGTTAGGGCCGTTACTATTAACTGTCACCTTTTGGATAGTCACGTTATTACACAGCACCGGGTTGATAACCCACATTGGAGAACTAACAACAGTTACACCTTCAATCAAAACGTTCTCGCAGCGGTAAGGCTGAATAAACTGCGGACGCAGGTAAAACCCTGCACCAAATTTCCTTTCTGTTACCGGCACATTTCTTTCAGCCATTGCAAACAATGCCGCTCTTTTATCTTTATCAGTTTGATTAGGTGTTCCCTCTTTATAACCATATTGCTTTTGGCCTTTCCATGGCCACCAGTTATGCTCGCTTGCTTGTCCGTCTAAAATGCCTTCACCAGTTATAGCAATGTTCTTTTGTTCGAATGCATATATCAATGGCGAATAATTCATCAGCTCCACTCCTTCCCAACGTGTATACACCATTGGTAAGTAATCTTCCGGCTTTGTTGAGAAAGAAATTTTAGCGCCTTTTACCACGTGGAGGTTTACATTGCTTTTGAGGTGGATCGGCCCTGTATAAAAATTACCAACAGGTACAAGCACCCGTCCTCCACCTGCTTTGTTACAAGCGTCAATAGCATTTTTAAAAGCAACAGTACAATCGGTTTTACCATCCCCTACAGCACCGAATTGTGTTATAACAAAGTCCCTGTTTGCAAATGTTGGCGCTTTGATTTGCTTCAGCATATTATCAAGCCTACTCCATGGGTCAACATCATTAAGGCTTGTGCTTTTCGAAACTTTTGTTCCGCAAGAAATAGATGCGCTAAGTAGTGTAGCAAGTACCAGGAGAATACCTGGGCTTTTAAGAATACCGTTTTTCATTTCCTCAATTTAAAAAGCAAATTACAATTATCGAGCCCTTTAACATTGTAATGGTTGCATGAATTTCACCAGTGGATCAATTGCCCTTATTTCTTTCATTCAATTACCTGGTCTACACTTCTTCACATTACTTTCTATGTTAATAAAATTTTTGTGGACCCAGCTTTATGAATTCTATTTATCATCGTTGCGTCGCACTCTTGTACCGCACACCATAATTCAACTAAGCGATCTTGTTGTGATACTTGTCACATGTTCGTATCAAAAAGAAACGATGTGCTAGCTGCATAAAGATTAACTGTACAAGAGTGCGACGCAAGAAAAGCTTAATAGTATTACTACTGCTAAGTACAAAAAGATATTACTTGACATTCATTCATATTGCCTATGATTTACGTTGTACCTAACTTTCATTCATCTTTTTCATTTTACATTACTATCTTAGTTTCAACTGCTACCAAAACGTTTTTTATGAACAAGAAAATAATAGCTATTGCCACAACTGCTTTAGTACTTACTTATACAAACATGAACGCACAAACTTACCAATGGCCTAATGCCAAGCCACCTGTTGCTGAGAAGAAACCGTATACACGCACTTTGCACGGCGATAACGTGGTTGATAATTATTACTGGATGATTGACTTTTTTAAGAAGGGACCCGACAGTACAAACGTGGTGAGTTACCTGGAGGCAGAAAACAATTACCTGAAAACAATGATGGCAGGCACCGAAGCGCTGCAGGCCAAGTTGTACAACGAGATGAAGGCACGCATAAAAGAAAAAGACGAATCGGTGCCGGTACTTAAGAATGGTTATTACTACTATACGCGAACCGAAGATGGAAAGCAATATTTTAAATACTGCCGAAAAAAAGGAAGCCTCACTGCTAAAGAAGAAGTATTGCTTGATGTAGATAAAATGGCTGAAGGTTATCCTTATTATAGTGTTACGGGCTTCCAGGTAAGCGAGGATAATAAGCTACTGGCTTACGGAGTTGATACCGTTTCACGCAGGCAATATGTGATCCATATAAAAGACCTTACAACTGGTAAGATCTTTAAAGAAACAATTCCATCTACCAACGGGAACCTTACATGGGCTAATGATAATAAAACGATCTTTTATACATCGAACAACCCGGTAACGTTGCTTAGTGAAAAGATCAAAAGACATGTACTAAACACTGATCCTGCAAAAGATAATGTAGTGTATGAAGAGAAGGATAATACAAACTATATTGGCGTAAGTAAATCTAAGAACAATAAATTCATCACTATTTATTCAGGTGGCACGCTTTCGTCTGAAACACGTTTTATCGATGCTTCTAAACCTGCAAGTGAATTCAAAATTTTCCAGCCGAGGATGAAGGAAGTATTGTATGACATTATTCCTCTCGACAATAAATTTCTCATTCTTACCAACTGGAATGCAACCAACTTCCGCTTAATGGAAGCACCGTTGACGTCAACAGCTCGCGACAATTGGAAAGACGTCATTCCGCATCGCACAGATGTGCTGCTTTCAGGGGTTGAAGAATTCAAAAACTTCTTGGTAATAAGTGAGCGAAAGAATGGCCTTGTACAACTACGTGTAAGGAAGCTTGCAAACAACGAAGAACACTACCTCGATTTTGGTGAGCCCGCTTATACGGCTAACGTTGGTGGCAATCCTGAATACAACACCACTACCCTTCGTTACAACTATAGCTCTATGACTACACCTTCATCAGTGTACGATTACAACCTGGTGAGCAAAAGTAAAAAGCTAATGAAGCAACAGGAGGTGTTGGGTGGATACAGTCCAGCTGATTACGTAACAGAGAGAGTGTACGCAACTGCAAAAGATGGAACAAAAGTTCCCGTCTCAATAGTGTATAAAAAAGGATTTAAAAAAGACGGCAGCCAGCCATTACTGCTTTATGCATATGGATCTTATGGCGCAAGCATGGATGCTGCGTTTAGCAGTACAAGATTGTCGCTATTAAACAGGGGGTTTGCTTTTGCAATTGCACATATTCGCGGCGGCCAGGAAATGGGCAGGCAGTGGTATGAAGATGGCAAAATGATGAAGAAGAAAAACACCTTTACTGACTTCATTGATTGCGGTCAATTCCTAATCGATCAGCAATACACAAGCAAAGGCCACCTATATGCACAAGGTGGAAGCGCCGGCGGATTATTGATGGGTGCCGTAGTTAACATGGCTCCCGATCTTTGGAATGGAGTAATTGCACAGGTACCTTTTGTTGATGTGATTAACACCATGCTCGATGAAAGTATCCCACTTACTACAAACGAATTCGACGAATGGGGCAATCCAAAAAATGCAGAGGCTTATACATACATGAAAAGCTATTCTCCCTATGAAAATATAGAGAAGAAGGACTATCCAAACATACTGGTAACAACCG
>JAQBNN010000218.1 GCA_028288505.1 Segetibacter sp.
ATCATTTAAAAAATGTACGTAGTGAGTAGAACGAGATCCTGACTAAAGCCTGTTGATTAGAAAACCTAAAGATATAAGTGAGTGACACAACGATGATGCTATGAAAACCTGCTGTTGGTTTACAAATAAAATTTACTGCCCAAGCGGAAAAAACATAGCCATTAAAAACCAACAGGCTGCTTGCTGTGCACCCTTCTAATTCTATACTTCTTCTAATTTTCCACTCTTCTTCTAATCTTTTAGCATGCATGTACTGCTACTCCAACCCTTCACTTCTGAAAAATAAAAAGATAGTCCATTATTTCAGTTGGATATTGCATTTTTAGAAGGTATCCAATCCTATAGTTTTACTGCTCTTATTAACGATTGTAAATAGTAACCTTCACACATTTTTTTCAACAACTAAGCGCATATGAAAGTACCTGTACATTTCATGAGGAAACGAATATTGTCATTTGTTTTCCTCACTTTTATTTCAATTATATCTTTCGCACAATCTAAAACCGTCACAGGTAAAATTGTTGACCAGGTTTCGGGTAATGCTTTGGCTGATGCCAGTGTAAACGTAAAAGGTTCGAGCGTGTCAACAACTTCAAATGCCCAGGGAGTTTTTTCTATTACTGTCCCTTCTGCCAAATCTGTTTTGGTTATTAGCTACATAGGTTTTGGAACACAAGAGATAGCGGTAGGAGCGCAAAGTTCATTTACAGTATCATTAAGTAGTAGTGCCACTAATTTAAATGAAGTGGTTGTGATTGGTTATGGTACTGTAAAAAAACGAGACCTTACTGGTTCGGTGGTATCTATAAAAGGAGATGAGGCTACAAAAGTTCCCGCTACAACTGCCATTGAAGCTATCCAGGGAAAAGTTGCAGGTGCAGATATTAGCCGCTCAAATGGATATGCCGGCCAGGGGGCAGGTATAAGAATACGTGGTACACGCTCAATTGCCAACCCGGGAAGTTCCAACAACGTATTATATATTATTGATGGAGTGCAGGGCGCAAGTATGTCCGACATTAACCCCAACGATATACAATCAATAGACGTATTAAAAGACGCTTCTTCAACTGCTATCTATGGTTCGAGAGGTGCCAACGGTGTAATTATTATTACGACTAAAAGAGGCACAAGCGGAAAGCCAAGAATGAGTTTCAATAGTTATTCGGGCGTATCAGAAGTTGCTGGCTATGGAGCATTTCAAGATGGGCCTGAATACGTAGCCTTTAAAAGAGAAGCTTTCAGGGCTGCCGGTACCTGGAACAGCGCTGCTGACGATACCAAGGTGTTTACTGCTGCGGAATTAGATGCGATACAAAAAGGAAGGTTTATTAACTGGCAGGACGAGCTCTTAAACACTGGACGTCAGCAGGATTATAATATAGGTGTTGCTGGTGGATCAGACAAAACAAAGATTTTCTTTTCGGCAGGTTATTTTAATGAAAAAGGGGTTCTTAAGTTGGATGAATTTAAGAGGTATACAACAAGGTTCAACATTGATCAAACAATCAATAGCTGGATGAAGCTGGGAGTGAACTCGCAGTTAGCGTATATCAATAATGACCTAAGACGCGACCCCTTCAACCAGGCATCTAAAACACCACCGGTAGGTGCTGCATTTGATTCTGCAGGTAACTTTATTCTATTTCCTAATGGTGGCACTCAAATCAATCCATTAGCTGATGAACAACCTGGCCAATGGACCCGTAATATCAAAACAAGAAGGTATACCGCATCAGCATATATTGATATATCTCCAATAAAGGATCTAACTGCAAGGTCTATTGTATCGACTACGCAAGATGCAAGAACAGAAGGAAGATACTTTGGAAAAAATACGATTGATGGTGGAGGTAACAGGTCGCAGTCATTAGTTAGTAATACGCAAACAAGCTTCATCAGCTGGGAGAACCTGCTTACTTATAAAAAAGAGATTAAAAATCATTCAGTAACGCTTACAGGTGTTACCAGCTATTTACAAACTGTAACTACAGCAAGTTCTGCCCAGGCTGAAAACCAATTGTTCCCATCACAAACCTATAATAATCTTGCGGGTGCAACGGCCAATCCTTTCTGGAGCAGCAGTTATAGAAAAGAGAATTTGATTTCTTTTAGCGGACGTGTAAACTATAGTTATTTAGGTAAATACCTGCTAACCTTTACAGGTCGTAGAGACGGGTCTTCGAAATTAGGAGCAGGTAATAAATGGGCTTTCTTTCCAGCGGGTGCTGTAGCTTGGCGAATTAGTGATGAGGCATTCATGAAAAATCAGCATGTGTTTAACGAGCTTAAGTTGAGAGCTAGTTATGGTGTGTCAGGAAATGATGTGCTTGGACCGTATGCAACACAAAACTCTTTAAGCCTGATACAATTTTCATACAACGATGCCGGTTCTACTCCTGCTTATGGTATAAACCAAACAATTGCTAACGATGAAGTAAGATGGGAGAAAACAGCAACAAAGGATTTCGGGATCGATTTTGCCATATTGAAAAACAGGATTACCGGCGCTATTGATTATTATGATGCCTTAACAACCGATCTTATTTTTCCATACACGTTACCTGCATCTACAGGCGTATCTACCGTAAACCGAAATGTAGGTAAAACGAGGAACAAAGGGTTTGAAGTTGCCCTAACTACCACCAACGTAAGTAACAAGGCATTTAGCTGGACAAGCAATATCACTTATGCAAGAAACACAGAGAAAATTGTGGAGCTGCCAAACGGCAATGTAATAGACAACGATTATCGCAGGTCTTTGATAGTCGGCCATTCTCCTACTATATACTACGATTATAAGAAGATTGGTATCTGGCAGTTAGGTGAAGAAGTTGAAGCAGCTAAGTATAATGCCCTGCCCGGCGACATTAAGATTGCAGATATATCGGGTCCTGATGGAAAGCCTGATGGGAAAATAACAGCTGATGACCGTACCTATATTGGTACACTTAGGCCGAAGTGGACAGGCGGCTTGAACAACGATTTCAGGTATAAAGGGTTTGATTTAAACATCATGTTCGTTGCTCGTGTTGGCCAGTGGATGAGTTCTGACTATTATGCAAAATTTGTTCGTAACGGAAGTCAGAACAGTGCCAAAATTACTTACTGGACTCCTGAAAATCCAACCAATGCTTATCCTCGCCCTCATGCTACAAGAAGTTCTTCTTACGTTACCACACTTACTGAGTTTGAAAATTCATTTGTGAAGCTTCGCAATATAACCCTTGGCTACACTTTACCAAAAACAATCAGTAATAGGTTCAAGATGGAGAACCTAAGGTTATATGTATCCGGCAAAAACCTTCATTGGTTCTCGAAGCTTAAAGACTTTGACCCTGAAAGCGAGGGCATAATAGATCAGCCTTTGCAGAAACTATTTGTTGCAGGTCTTAATGTTACTTTCTAACAATTAATTTTTAAAATAATATGAAAATAAATATAAAAAAGTTATTTCCTTTGATACTGGCTGTTGCTCTATCCGTATCTTGTAAAAAACAATTAGAAGAATTTAACCCGAGTGGTGCAACGGTAGAGAGTTTATTTAAGACACCTGAAGGTTTTGAAACGGCGGTAAATGGCGTGTACACTTACAACAGGAATTTCTACGGTAAGGAAGAAGGGTATGCTTTACTGGAAGCGGGATCTGATATCTGGACAAACGCTGCGTTTAATGGTAGTACCGGTATTAACGGTATTTTCCCGAATACCCCACTTACTACTTATCAAGGTCTTATTTCGGATAACTTATGGGTGAACACAAAAATGTGGCAACCCTGTTACCAGGCCATTAACCTTGCTAACACTGCCCTGAAGTATATTAACACTGCTGGCTTAAATGCCTCAAGGAAGCCCGTGCTGGAAGGTGAGCTGAGGTTTATGCGTGCCTGGTATTACTATCATTTAGTAGAGCAGTTCGGGAATATTCATTTTACTCTTGAGCCCACCGAATCAATAATTACCGCTGCCAACCGTACACCAATAGCAACAGTTTACGAGCAGATAATTAATGATGTAAGCTTTGCCGTTAACAATCTACATGCAACAACAGGCGATTATGGAAGAGTAACAAAGCCAGTGGCTGAAGCCTTTATGGCCAAGGTACTATTGACTACTGGAAGAAACCAGGAAGCAAGTAACTACGCGGCTAAAGTTATAAACGGATACAGCTTTAAGCTTTTACCTAACTACGCCGACCTTTGGAACATTACAAACCAAAGAAATACCGAAGTCCTTTGGGCGGTTAATTATTCCACCAATCTTTCATTTAATGGAGGTAGCAACTTAGGACATAGTATGTTCTTAATGGAGTATCATGCTTTACCCGGCATAACGAGGGATGTTGCAAACGGACTTGCAAATGTTCGTTATATGCCCACCCTTTCTTTATTAAATATGTTTAATGACCAAAACGATGCACGTTACAACGCTTCATTTAAATCTGTTTGGTTTGCTAACTCAACTACGCGTCCTGCAGGCATGAATTTGGGTGATACAGCTGTTTTGGTTTCTAAAAATGTTATTAGCCCTGCAGAACGTGCCAATAAAAAATACAGGATCTATGATGTGAACGATGTTTACAACACTAACGGTACGCCTAAAGACAGATTTCACTATGTTTCTTTAAAGAAATTTGATGACCCCACAAGAGGTTCAGCAACAGAATCACAAAGTTCAAGAGATGTATTTATAACTCGCCTTGCCGAAGTATATCTTATTGCTGCAGAAGCACAGTTAAATCTTAATAAGATTGACTCTGCTGCTTATTATGTAAACGAAGTAAGAAAACGTGCAGCATTACCTGGTCGGCAGGCAGCCATGCAGGTAGTACCTGCTACGGTTACTCTTGATTTTATTTTAGATGAAAGGGCAAGAGAATTTGCAGGCGAACAGCTTCGTTGGTACGACTTGAAACGTACACGAAAGTTGGCAGATAGGGTGAAATTACTTAATCCAGATATAGCTCCTAATATTCAAAGCTACCATGCTCTCCGACCAATTCCTCAAGCTCAAATTGATGCCGTAACTAATAAAGGAGAATTTAAACAAAACACAGGGTATTAGTAAAAGCTATAAGAAACTGCAACTATAAAAGAGGGAAGGCACTATGCCTTCCCTCTTTTCTTATACATAACCAAGTGGCCGCTGTCGCCTTTTAACGAAAGTGTATAAGGATAGGAACACCCCGTCATTTATTAAGCATAAATTGTTTTAATATTAAAGGTATTAGGCATAAAAATATCATCCATCATAATAGTAGTTTAATACATTTTTTAACGAACTTCAAGCTCATAGTTTTACTACACATATTCATAGGTAAACAATCACTGTCAATTCAGCCTATACCTACTTAAAAACGACTCTTTTGTGAAATATGAAAAAGCTCATCTTTCTAATTTGCCTTTCTGCCCTGCTTCATACTGTTGCAATTTCTCAAACTTCCGATGATGCTTTTAGGGAGCCTTTAAAAGATGTATTAACTCAAATACAAAAGCAATACGGCATAGCTATTCGTTACGACGAAGCCCTGGTAAAAGATAAATGGATCAATTATGCAGGCTGGAAATTTAAACTCGATGTTGAAAAGACTTTAACTAATGTACTGGCTTCAGTTGATATAACATTTGCAAAAGAAGGCCACAAAAAATACAAGCTTCAAAACTACCAGTATCATTTAAAGACGGTTGAAGAAGGCAAACAACAATTAGCATATCTATCCACATTATACAACAACAAACAAAGTTGGGAAAAGCGCAAAGCAGAGTTGCAATCATGCATTCTCACTTCACTTCGTCTCAATAATCTTCCTGCACGTCCGGCCTCAAAGCCAATCATTACTGCGGTAAGAAAATTTGATGGTTATACGGTTGAAAACATCGCTATAGAAACCCTACCAGGCTTATATGTTAGTGGTTCACTTTATCGTCCTGCCAAAGTAAAAGGCAAGGTTCCCGTAATTATAAATCCTGATGGTCACTTTTCAAAAGGCCGTTACCGAGATGATTGCCAGTACCGTTGTGCAACACTTGCCCGTATGGGTGCTTTGGCTTTTAGCTACGACCTTTTTGGTTGGGATGGCGAATCGCAATTGCAGGTAAAATCAACAGACCATCGCAGAGCACTTGTTCAAACAATACAAGCTTTAAACGCAACCCGCCTTCTTGATTATCTTTTAAGCTTAAAAGAAGCTGATGCAACCCGTGTTGCTATCACCGGTGCTTCCGGTGGTGGTAGTCAAACTATGCTCATGGCCGCTATCGATAATCGCATCACATTAAGCGTTCCTGTTGCAATGACTTCCTCTTACCATAGCGGTGGCTGCCCTTGCGAAAGCGGTATGGGTATTCACATGTGCAGCGGTGGTACCAACAATGTCGAGATAGCTGCTATGGCTGCTCCCCATCCTCAACTCATTGTTTCCGATGGTAAAGACTGGACACAAAATGTTCCTCAAAACGAGTTGCCTTTCCTTCAAAGAACTTATGGTTTTTATGGAAAGACCAATGTTATAAAGAATGCACACTTAGCAACCGAAGGTCATGACTATGGCATAAACAAACGCAAAGCCATGTACGATTTCATTGCACAGCAATGGAAGTTAAACCCTAATGCGGCCGACGAATCAAAAGTTACCATAGAAAAGGAAACAGCACTCTATGTGTTCGGCGATAAAGGAGAACGTTTACCAGCAAATGCAGTAAAAGGCTTTGATGAGGTTACTAAAGTTTTCGAACAAGCTGTTGTTGCAAAGTAGATTTATGTACCAAACATCAGTGCTACTATTAAACATCGTTGCGTCGCACACTTGTACAGTAGTGCAAAGTCTGAAATGCAAAAGCTTTGTTGTGATGGTGGCAAAATTGCAGCACGTGGCAGATAATTTTGAATGCCATTAGTTTGATGGCCACAAGTTTCAAACAGATACTTGCTCCGTTAAGATCAACCAAGGGGTAGAATAAAATAAATATGAATAATTGCGGCTCTGTACGTGCCGGCCAAAAAGCACAAAAGCAATGACAATTAGAAGCATCGCCAAATTACTCCTCCTTATCATCATCGTCTTTGCTTCCGAGGATCCTTTGCTTGCACAATCATCAAAAAAAGACCATCGCTACAAAGTGGCGGTGGTAGACCTAATGATTTTAAAACGTCAGAAACTTGGCGCATTTCAACTAACAAAAGACATAGGCGCAGACGGTGTAGAAATAGACATGGGAGGTTTAGGTAATCGACCAACATTCGAAAACAAATTGCTTAACGATACTATCAGGCAACAATTCTTAAATAAAGCCAAAGAGCTTAATCTTAAAATTCCTTCTCTTGCAATGACTGGTTACTATGCTCAATCTTTTTGCGAAAGAGCAGAATTTATAAAGTCAGTTGCAGATTGCATCAAGACAATGAAGTTAATGAATGTAAAAGTTGCTTTTCTTCCGTTAGGCGTACAGTGCGATCTGGTAAAGAAACCTGAGTTAAGAGACTCGGTTGTAAGCCGACTGAAAATTGCAGGTAGAATGGCAAAGAAAGCAGGAGTTGTAATTGGAATTGAAACAGCTTTAGATGCAGCAGGTGAATTAAAGCTTTTAAACGATGTAGCTTCACGAGCAATCAAAAGCTATTACAATTTTTCTAACGCCATCAAGAATGGGAAAGACTTACACCACGAATTACAAATCTTGGGCAGAAAGAACATTATACAAATCCATTGTACAAATAGTGATGGTGTATGGCTTAAAAACGACCCACAAATCGACATGAAGAAAGTAAAGCAAACATTAGATAAAATGAAATGGAAAGGTTGGTTAGTAATTGAAAGGTCAAGAGATGCCAAACAACCCACCAATGTGAAGTATAACTTTACTGCAAACACAACCTATGTCAAATCAGTATTTCAGAATTAGCAACGTTATTGCAAGCAGGAATAAAGTAGCAATCTGCATTATGATTAGTAACACGTTTATGATTAAAAAAGCAGATTGCTTCGATCCTCGCAAAGACGATGCAACTACTAACGTACAAGTGAGTGACACAACGATGTTTAATAGTAGAACAAATGCTTGTCTCAAAAAAAAAATTACTCGTAAAAGAATAGCGAACATAACAATGATGCTGCCTTATAAAACCTTTCTTTTCATCACAATGTTTTTTGCAAGCACTCTTATGAGTGCAGCGCAAATTTATGTTGCCACAAACGGCTCTGATCACAATGATGGATCAAAGGAAAAACCTTTTGCTTCAGTTGCAACAGCGCTACGGCATGCAAGAGAATTGAGAAGATTACAAGATGGATCAATTGCAAACGGCATACACATAATTGTAAAGGCGGGCGTTTATAAATTATATGAACCCATTTTTATTCGTACTGAAGATAGTGGCACACCTGCAAGCCCTACAATTATTGAAGCTGCAACTAATGAAACACCTGTGCTAAGTGGTGGTGTAAACATTATGAGTTGGCGTAAACCAACAGGTACTATTGCAGGCTTACCAAAAGCAGCACAAGGAAAAGTTTGGGTTGCTAACGCACCAGTTGTAGGAGGAGATTTATTAGACTTCAGGCAACTTTGGATTAATAATATAAAAGGTACAAGAGCGAGGGATAAGAATGCAGACAGTATGTTCCGCATCCTTTCCTGGAACCATAAGACAGAGCAATGCTGGATTCCTAAACCTGCTGCTGATATAACTAAGGTAGAAGGATTAGAAATGTTCATCCACCAATGGTGGGCAGTTGCTACGTTAAGAGTTAAGTCAGTTGAAGTAAGCGGTGATAGCGCAAGACTAACATTTCATCAACCAGAAAGTCGTGTACAATCAGAACACCCCTGGCCTGCTCCATGGATATCTTCTGAAACAGGTAACTCTGCTTTTTATCTAACCAATGCTATCGAGTTTTTAGATGAACCGGGTGAATGGTTTCTTGATAAACTTAACCGCAAACTATACTACTGGCCGCGTAATAATGAAAATCTTTCAACGGCAACAGTAACTGCCCCCAGCCTTGAAACCCTGGTAAAGATGGAAGGCACTATTGACCACCCTGTAACTAATGTACATTTTAAAGGCATTTCATTTCAACATACTTCATGGCTTCGTCCATCAAAACAAGGACACGTACCGCACCAGATAGGTATGTATATGTTAGAAGCTTACAAATTAAAAATACCGGGAACACCTGATAAAAAAACATTAGAAAACCAGGCTTGGGTAGGTAGGCCAACAGCGGCAGTTGAAGTTTCTTATGCAAACAATACAAGCTTCGAAGATTGTCGCTTTGAACATCTTGCTTCCTCTGGTCTCGATTATCATAAAGCTGTTCATAACAACAGTGTAAAAGGAAACGTTTTTAAAGATGTTGGAGGCACAGCAATACTTGCAGGTGTATTTTCTGATGAAGCAACAGAAGTGCATCTACCCTACAATCCAAAAGATGAAAGAGAAGTAAGCAGCAATATAACAATCAGCAATAACCTTATCAATAATGTTGCGAATGAAGATTGGGGTTGTGTGGGTATAGCAGGTGGCTACATAAAAAATAGTTCAATTGGCCATAACGATATTTCTGAAGTGCCTTACATGGGAATTTCGTTAGGCTGGGGTTGGACAAGAACTTTGAATGCTATGCAGAACAACAAGGTTACAGCTAATAAAATTCATCGTTATGCAAAGCAGTTGTACGATGTTGCAGGTATTTATACCCTAAGTGCTCAGCCTGGTACTACTATTACTGAAAATTATATTGATAGTGCATACAAGGCTCCTTATGCTCATCTTCCAAGCCATTGGTTTTACCTATATACTGATGAAGGTTCTTCGTATATGACAGTTAACGACAACTGGACACCTTCCCAAAAGTTTTTGCAGAATGCCAATGGACCCGGTAATACATGGAACAACAATGGGCCAATGGTAAATGACACTATCAAATTAAAGGCAGGCTTGCAATTATCCTATCAATCATTATTAAAAGATAAGATAGTTGTAAACAAAAATTGGCCAATAACAAGAGAGCAACCTGTAATTATTGAGTTAATAAAGAGAGGCAATCAACCAATTGATATTGATAAATTAAGACAAGTACTAGTTACTAACAAAATAAATCCAGCTTCAATTTACCAATGGCAAAACCGAACTGTAATATTTGACAAAGTACAAGACGCATCAGTAGTAAGAGGTAAAATTAAAAATACGTTGCCGGAAGTTGAAATTAGAATCTACTACGATCCCTTCTATGATTTCAACAGAACGCATTGCAGTGACACAACTACTGCCAAAGAGTGGGAGCACGTTATCCTAACAGCTAACCTCGTTAATAATAGTAAGCTGCAAAAAGAGTACATGGATTATCATGCAACACAATTTGAAGAGTGGCCTGAAGTAGCCAAAGGGTTTTGTAATGCAAGCTTTCAACAATTATTAGTTTACAGAAGCGGAAGACAATTAATGTTAGTGATAAGTGTTCCCAAGGGAGAAAGCTTAGATAAGCTCAACCCTAAAACAACAGAAAACAATCCAAGAGTAGACCAATGGAATGGTTTAATGAAAAAATACCAGGAAGGAATTGAGGGCACGAGGCCAGGAGAGACCTGGGTGTTCTTAAAGAAGGTTGAGGAGTAAATAAACAAACGTCATTGCGAGGAGCTACGACGAAGTAATCTGCTGAATGTATTTTAACAGGTTCATTAATGGAAGAGCAGATTGCTTCGTTCCTCGAAATGACGAGTAGGATTAAGTTCATATAAATTATAACTGCAAATGTTGAAGCTTGGAATTTTAGGATTAGGCGAAGGACGTTCGACAATGTCGGCCGCATTGCAAAGTGAGAAGCTGGAATTGAAGATGATTTGTGACAGGAATGAAGACCTTATTCGGCAACGACAAAAAGAGTTTGACTTTCACAATAGCACTAATGACTACCAGCAAATGTTGGATGATAAAGAGATTGATATTATTGCTATCTACACTCCCGACCATCTTCATGCGGAGCATGTAAAACAGGCTTTGTTGCATGATAAGCATGTAGTTTGCACTAAACCCTTCATTGACAACCTTGCTGATGCAAAAGTGTTACTTGAGTTACAAGAGAAATCAGGTAAAAAAGTTTTTATAGGACAAAGCTCTCGTTTTTTTGAGCCTGCAAAAAGGCAGCGTAAAGATTATGAGGCGGGATTAATTGGTGAATTAATTACAATTGAAAGCCATTACCACGCAGACCATCGTTGGTTCTTGGAGAAAGGCTGGTCATTGCTTCAATCGTTTAAGTGGTTGTATGGCGGATTAAGTCACCCAACAGATTTTATAAGATGGTACTTACCAAACATTGAAGAAGTGATGGGGTACGGTATGGTAAGCAGCAATGGGGTAAAAGCTGGTTTGAAAAATGAAGACACAATGCACTTCATCTTCAAAGCAACCGATGGAAGAATTGCAAGAGTAAGTGGTGTATATACAAGTCCAACCCAACCGGCAGCAAGAGACAGTGGAATGAGCTGCATCTTAAGGGGTACTGACGGTGCAAGCCAGGCAGATTACCACGAATTGCGTTATTCAATTACTGATAAGACAGGTGAAGAGAAAATAGTTCGTTGGGGCGATAGTACTCTAAAGCATTACTTCAGGTTCGAAGGTCAAAGCCATCATGCTGGTGAGTACCAGTACTATCTTGAATATTTTGTTGATAGTATAGAACAAGGCTTTACTGCTTATCCTGATATTAAGGAAGGTATTGGAACAATTGCATTGTTGCAGGCAATGGATAGGTCGCTACACACAGGGAAGCCGGTTAAGGTTTCAGATGTGTTAAGTGAACATTGGCTAAGTTTAGAGTTATGACGAGTAGTGATAAATAGTTTTCGGCAACGACGGAGAGTATTAAAGGTTTCACGCAAAGAAGCAAAGGAGCAAAGGCGCCAAGTTTTATTTGCGTCTTACTTTAATCTTTGCGCCTTTGCGTGAGTAAGAAAAAGACGAATAAAGAATCAAAAAGCACAAGTGTGCGACGCAAGGATGTTTAATAGTACTTCAAAAGCTTAGTACATAAAAAATAACTAACAACACCAGATGGGTAACAACATTATAGAACGACTGACTGCTTTGGATTATGCCATTGTTATTGCTTACCTGGTAATACTGATGTTGATTGGTTATAGGGCAAGCCGTACGAAAAAGGATAGCAGTGAAAGTTTGTTTCTTGCCAATAAATCATTGGGTTGGCAGAGCATTGGTTTTAATATGTGGGGCACTAACGTTGGGCCTTCTATGTTGTTGGCGTTTGCAAGTATTGGTTATAGCACCGGTATTGTTGCGGCTAATTTCGATTGGTATGCCTTCGTGTTTCTCTTCTTGCTTGCGATTGTGTTTGCACCTAAATATTTGGCTGCTAAAGTATCTACCATGCCGGAGTTTATGGGCAATAGATATGGGCAATCAACACAAACAATATTGGCGTGGTATGCACTCATTAAGATACTCATATCATGGTTGTCGTTAGGGTTGTTTGCAGGTGGTTTTTTAGTGCGACAAATATTAGGCATACCCATGTGGCAATCAGTAACAGTGTTGGTACTGTTCGCAGGATTATTCACGTTTGCAGGCGGTTTAAAAGCTATAGCAAAGGTGAACGTTTTTCAAATGTTGTTACTAATAGGCGTATCGTTAACGCTTACTATATTAGGTGTTATAAAAGTTGGCGGCCTATCAGAAATATACAACAGAACACCTGGTCATTTCTGGAACCTTATTCATCCTGCAAACGATGCTAACTATCCGTGGCCTGCTATCTTGTTGGGTTATCCTGTTGCTGCAGTTGCTTTCTTTTGTACCGACCAGGCGATGGTGCAATCGGTGTTAGGTGCCAAAAATTTAGAGCAAGGCCAATTAGGTGTAAGCTTTATTGGATGGCTAAAAATCCTGTCGCTCCCCATGTTTATACTCACCGGCATACTATGTTATATTTTATATCCTGGTTTAAAAGACCCTGCTGAAGCGTACATGACAATGGTTACAAACCTGTTTCCTCCAGGCATGAATGGATTGGTGATTGTGGTTTTAATTGCAGTGCTTGTTGGTACCATTGGTTCGTCACTTAATGCTTTAAGCACGGTATTTACTATTGATGTTTATGCTAAAAAGATAAACCCAAATGCTACCAACAAAGAGATGATAAGAATGGGTCGCATTACTGTTGTTGCAGGTTGTTTGTTTGCTATTATGATGGCCCTTGCAATTGACAGTATCAAAGGTCTTAACCTCTTCGATGTGTTTCAATCGGTACTTGGTTTTATTGCGCCTCCACTGTCTGTGGTGTTCTTGCTCACCGTTTTTTGGAAACGTACAACACGCAAAGCCGTCAATACTATTTTGTCTGCAGGCTCTGCTTTTAGTTTGGGTGTTGGTGTTGTTTACCTGTGGATTTTGCCGCCTGATAAATATACCTGGTGGCCGCACTATTTGTTGTTGTCGTTTTACATTTTCGCATTCCTGTCTATCGTTGCCATCATCATTTCGTTGCTCGATACTGGTGCCGGTGCTGTGGTTGCCGATACCTCACATAGCGATGATTCTAATCTTACAAAACCAACTAAACGTGTTTGGCTTTCGTGGGGTTTGCTAACCATAGTAATGGTAGCGTTGTATATTTTCTTTAACGGACATTAATAAGTAAAAAGTAAAATTCAAAAGTAAAAAGCACTCATAATTCTAAACTCATAACTCTATAAATGTTTAATTATTTTTTTGGTAGCAGACAGAAGAACATGCTTCAACAGCCGTTGCGTCGCACTCTTGTACTAAAGAATCTTCATTCGTCGTTGCGAGCCACGAAGCAATATACAAGCAACGTCATTGCGTGGAGGAACGACGAAGCAATCCGCTCTTTCAATAGAGGCCTTTTATGTTTCATACAGCAGATTGCTTCGTCGTCGTTCCTCCTCCTCGCAATGACCATGAAAAGAAGAATGTTGCTTAACACATTTGCTCCGTTGCGTCTTTGCGTGAAAGCTTGCCTTACACTAATAATAACATTAGCATTCACAACCGAACTATCTGCCCAGGCAACATGGATCTGGTACCCCGGCGATTATGAAATATGGTTAAGTAACCAAATGCAAAACCGCCGCACAGACAGAGGCACCTTCTTTCCTGTGTTCTGGAAGGTAGATAGCCATTATCCGCTAATGGATTTTCATAAAGTATTCAACCTAACACAGCCAGAACAAGTAGCTATATACACCGAAGGAAGCTATAATATAAAACTTGATGGACAGCCAATAGAAGGTACACCGAAAACAATAACTATTCCGGCGGGGAGGCATAAGATTAATGTAAAAGTGTTTAACCAAGCCAATGTACCGGCTATATATGTAAAAGGAAAAACAATTGTATCAGATACAGGTTGGCTGGTCACTTTCGAAGACAAAGAATGGATTGATGAGACAGGAAAGACCTCAGATATTTCAGCAACAAAATGGCTTAATGCAGGTAGTTGGAATTTTAAAGAGCCTGGTAATAAGCCTTCAACTTTTAAATTGCCCATAACACCAAAGCGTGCAGTATCAATAACAAAAAATGCTAAAGGCAAGCTCATAGATTTTGGTGAGGAAACATTTGGTTTCATCAAGCTTCATGGTATAAAAGGGTTAGGTAATGTTACGGTCTATTATGGCGAATCAAAAGAAGAAGCACTAAGTGAAAAAGGTGCTGTAACACTTGACAGGCTAGCGTTTAATAAGGCAGTAAAAAGAGATTCTATTATGCCTTTATCGAAGGCATTTCGTTATGTAAATATTCAGACTGATAATACTGTTACGATTGATTCTGTGTCCATGTTGTATGAATTTGCAGACCTAAAAGAACGAGGCAGCTTTAAATGTTCTGATGACGAAATTAATAAGATTTACGACGTCTCTAAATACACCTTCAGGCTAAATACAAGAGAGTTTTTTATTGATGGAATAAAGCGTGATCGTTGGGTTTGGAGTGGTGATGCCTATCAAAGCTACCTTATGAACTATTATTCATATTTTGATAATCCCACAGTAACAAGAACAATCCTTGCGCTTCGCGGTAAAGACCCTGTAACAGGTCATATTAATACCATAATGGATTACACCTTTTATTGGTTTCTTGGCATTTATGATTATTACCAATACACCGGCGATAAAACGTTCATTACCCAGTTCTATCCTCGCATGCAAAGCCTTATGGATTATTGCCTTGGCAGACGCAATAGAGATGGACTGATGGAAGGGATGCCAGGTGATTGGGTATTTATAGACTGGGCAGATAAGCTTAGTAAGAAAGGCGAGGTGAGTTTTGAACAATTATTGTTAGCAAGAAGTTTAGAGACTATGGCTCTTTGTGCAGGCATTGCAAACGACCCTGCAAGTGCAGCCAGGTACAAACAACTTTCAGAAGACCTAAAAAAGAAGCTATTCGACATCTATTGGAATGAAAGTAAAGAGGCCTTAGTTCACAGCAGGGTAGATGGAAAGCAAACAGAGCAAGTTACACGATACGCAAATATGTTCGCTATTTTCTTCGATTACTTCAACCAGGAACAAAAAGAAGCTGTGAAGAAATCTGTTTTACTAAATAATAATATACAGAAGATCACTACGCCCTACATGCGCTTCTATGAGTTAGAAGCATTATGTGCAATGGGAGAACAATCATACGTGCTAAAAGAGATGAAAGATTACTGGGGGGGCATGCTAAAGCTGGGGGCAACTTCTTTTTGGGAGGAGTACAATCCAAACAAAAAAGGTGCGGAACACTTAGCAATGTATGGCCGTGAGTTTGGTAAAAGCTTATGTCATGCATGGGGTGCAAGTCCTATTTATTTGTTGGGTAAATATTATTTAGGTGTTAAACCAACAGCCCCTGGTTATGCAACTTACGTGGTTGAACCTAAGTTAGGCGGACTACAATGGATGGAAGGAACGGTGCCAACACCTGATGGAGAAATTGAAGTGAAGTGCAGTACAACAAGCATGACTATTAATGGTGTTGCAGGTATTGGCACCTTGCGTTTTAAGAGTGCTATAAAACCTACCAGCGAAGCAGGAGTAATTGTAAGCAAAGGCAATGATGTTTACGAGCTAACGCTTCCTGCGCATAAAACTGCCGTTGTTAACTATAAGAGCGTTGAATAATGAACTGTTGAATAATGCATAAATTGTACAAGAGTGCGACGCAAGAAAAGCTTAATAGAAAACTAAAGCTGGAAACCAAAGAAATATTCAAGTGATTGTGTTATGAAGTTATATAGGTATATTTTACTCTCTTGCTTCGCATTGGCCTACAATGAAAATAGTTCTGCCCAACTAGTTGATAAAACGCCGGCTGCTATTCCAAACGTTCCAACGGTTTACAACACCGAACCTTGGGAAGACCCAACCATAAGTGGTATTAATCGTGACCCTGCACGTGCAACAGGTTATTCTTTTACCAATGTTAATGATGCATTAGTGGGTGATAGAACTAAGTCTGCACGAACCATAAGTTTGAATGGCGATTGGGATTTCTTTTTTGCCATAAAACCAGCTGATGCTCCTAAAGATTTCTATAGAAGCCGCGTAAGCAGTTGGAAGAAAATTGAAGTTCCAAGCAATTGGGAAATGAAGGGATATGATAAGCCGATTTATAAGAGCGCTGTATATCCATTTCGTCCCGTTAATCCACCTCGCGTACCACAAGATTATAATGGTGTAGGTAGTTATCAGAGAACGTTTACTATACCCAGTGACTGGAAAAACATGAATGTTACCCTGCATTTTGGTGGCGTAAGCTCAGGTTATAAAGTTTGGCTCAACGGTAAGTTTTTAGGTTATGCGGAAGATAGTTTTATGCCTTCCGAATTTAATGTTACGCCTTACTTGCAAGCGGGTGAGAACATAGTTTCAGTACAAGTAATTCGCTGGAGTGATGGAAGTTTTTTAGAAGATCAGGACCATTGGCGCTTAAGCGGTATACACCGTGAAGTAATGTTAATGGCTGAACCTAAATTAAGAATAGCAGACTTTCATTGGCAAGCTAAGCTTGATAAACTATATAAAAATGCAGTCTTTAGCATAAGACCACGAATAGAAAACCTCACAGGTCAACAAGTTCCGGGTTATAAAGTGAAAGCAAGGTTATTTGATAAAAATAAAAAAGAGGTTTTTAAGCCATTAGAAAGAAGCGTTGAAAGTATCATTAATGAAATATACCCAAGGCTTGATAATGCAAAATTTGGATTGCTTGAGACCACTGTAACCAATCCCGAGAAATGGAGTGATGAAGTGCCAAACCTTTATACATTAGTGCTTTCGTTAGAAGATAGCACCGGAAGTATTTTAGAAACCAAGAGTTGTAAAGTTGGGTTCAGAAGTATTGAGTTTGCAAAAGACAACAGCAAGCTTTTAATTAATGGAAAAGTTACTTACCTGTATGGTGTTAATCGCCCAGATCACCATCCGACAAAAGGTAAAGCTTTAAGCAGGGAAGATATATTGCAGGATGTAAGAACAATTAAGCAGTTTAACTTTAATTGTATTAGAACCAGCCATTACCCAATGGACCCTTACCTCTACGACTTGTGTGATGAATATGGAATATTGGTAATTGATGAAGCAAACTTAGAAACACATGGCTTAGGCAGTAAGCTTAGCAACGACCCAATGTGGACAGGCGCTTACTTAGAAAGAAGCAATCGCATGGCGATGAGAGATAAGAACCATCCAAGTATTATAATTTGGAGTTTAGGTAATGAAGCGGGGCGTGGACCTAACCATGCTGCAATGGCATGGTGGCTTAAAGAGTTTGATGTTACGCGTCCTATCCATTACGAACCTGCCATGGGCGACCCTCGCTTGGAAGGTTATATTGACCCATCCGATCCTCGATATTTAAAGTCAAACGATCACTCACACCGTGTCGGAAATCCACGTGATGCTCCTTACGTCGATGTCATTGCACGTATGTATCCAAGTACATACACCCCTCAACTAATGGTCGACCAAAAGAACGGGGACACACGTCCAATCTTTTATGTTGAGTACGCCCATGCAATGGGCAATTCAGTTGGAAACATGAAAGACTTTTGGGACGTCTTCCGTGCAACGCCTCGTATTATAGGTGGCGCTATTTGGGAGTTTAAAGACCAGGGATTATTAAAGAAAGATAGTGCCGGCGTAGAGTTCTACGCATACGGAGGCGACTATGGTGAAAAGTATTTCGACAACTTTACCATCAAAGGCGTTGTTGCATCCGACGGCAGACCCAAAGCACCTATGTGGGAATGTAAACGAGTTTATCAAGGGGCACAAAGTGAATTGGTAGATGCCGCAAAAGGCTTGATAAAAATAACAAACAGGCATGCAGTTAAATCATTAGGAGATTATGCAGTAAACCTGATTGTTAGAGAAGATGGGAAAGTGGTTGCAAACAAAACATTACCACGAATAAGCCTTGCCGCAGGAAGAGATAC
>JAQBNN010000274.1 GCA_028288505.1 Segetibacter sp.
ACCTGCATCAGTTCTTCGAAAAATTCGAGCGTCTTATTGTAAACCGAACCATCGATTGGTTGTTCGAAACCAGGTTTCACCCATTCCAAATACCAGCTACAGAAGTCGTCCCAGATAAGCGAGTAAATTGTTTTAAGCGCTTCACTCAACCTGAATTGTCCATACAATCCTTCAACTTCAGATCGTACTTGTCTCAGCCTGTTTTCAAACCATTCAATTGCAAAGTTTGGGGTAGTTTCTTCAGTTGTTTGGGATGCTTGTCTTCCTTCCCACATTTTCACCAGCTTCAAGGCATTCCACAATTTGTTATTGAAGTTGCGGCCTTGTTCAAGACTGGCTTCATCAAATAATAAATCATTTCCGGCAGGAGAGGAGATCATAATTCCGAAACGAACAGCATCCGCTCCGTACTTATCTATCAACTCTAAAAGGTCGGGGCTGTTACCAAGGCTTTTACTCATCTTTTTGCCTTGCTTATCGCGAACCATCCCTGTAAAGTATACGTCGCTAAAAGGCTTGAGATCTTTGTAATGCATGCCGGCCATAATCATCCGGGCTACCCAAAAGAAAATAATGTCCTGCCCGGTGACCAATACAGATGTAGGGTAATAGTAATCGATCTCTTTATTCGCTGGATCAGAAATGCCATTAAACACTTCCATTGGCCAAAGCCACGATGAGAACCAGGTGTCTAAGCAATCTTCATCTTGCTTAATATCTTCAATTTCACATTTTACATTTTGCATTTTACATTCTGCAAATGCTTCTTCCCGTGTTTCGGCAACTACAAAGGTTCCATCGGGTGCGTACCATGCTGGTATTTGTTGTCCCCACCAAAGCTGGCGGCTGATGCACCAATCCTTCACATTCTCGAGCCAATACTTATATGTAGCTAAGAATTTATCGCCGGGGTGTATCCGGATCTCTCCACTAACTACAGCTTGTAATGCTGGCTCAGCTAATTCCTTCATTTTTACAAACCACTGCGTAGATATTCTGGGCTCAACAACAGCTCCTGAGCGCTGGCTATAGCCCAATCGCGTTTGATATTCTTCTTCCTTTAATAGGAAACCCTTTTCCTGTAATTCATGGATAATTTTCTTTCTTGCAATAAACCTGTCTTCGCCCACATAAATTTGTGCTGCCCCACTTAACGTTCCATCTTCATTTAAAGTGTCAACTACTTCAAGGTTGTGCTTTAGTCCGAGATTGTAATCGTTAATGTCGTGTGCCGGGGTAACTTTTAAAGCACCGGTACCAAATGTTACATCTACATATTCATCAAAAATAATTGGAATACGACGATCGATTAAAGGCACGATAGCATACTTACCCTTTAAATGAGTATAGCGTTGGTCAGTTGGGTTTACGCAAATAGCTGTATCACCCATAATCGTTTCAGGACGTTGTGTTGCTATAGTAATGCTTCCATCTAAAGCCTCTCCATTTTCATCTTGTAGTTTGTATTCAAGATGGTAAAGCTTTCCCTGCAGGTCTTTGTATTCAACTTCCTCATCGCTCAGTGCGGTTTTAGCAGCAGGGTCCCAGTTAATCATTCTTGCCCCACGGTAAACAAGGCCTTTCTTATAGAGATCGATAAATACTTTTATTACCGCCTTATAATAATGGTCATCCATGGTAAAGGTTACCCTGTCCCAGTCAACACTACAACCCAGTTTTTCAATCTGGTTATAAATTATTCCGCCATATTTCTCTTTCCACTCAAAAGCATACTTTAAAAATTCTTCTCTTGTCAGCGAGTTTTTGTCAATGCCTTTTTCCTTAAGCATTTGTACCACCTTCGATTCTGTAGCAATGCTTGCATGATCGCTCCCGGGAACCCAGCAAGCATTAAAACCACTCATGCGGGCCTTCCGAACAAGAATGTCTTGTACCGTTTCATTTAATGTGTGGCCCATATGCAGTACCCCTGTTATGTTAGGGGGTGGAATTACAACAGTATATGCTGGTCTGTTGTCAGGAGTGCTTTTGAAATATCCTCTATTAATCCAATGGCTATACCATTTGTCTTCTGTAACCGAGGGTAAGTAATTTTTACTAAGTTCCATATAAGTAAAACCAAAATTTTTAATTCTAACAGGCCAGCAAAGGCAACTCTTAATTTTGGGAGTGCAAATGTACAAAAACAGGATGGTGACCGTAAGGTTTACTGAAATAAAAAAGGTCCTGCGTTTGCAGGACCTTTTACGAGTAAACTCTATTACTACTATTAAGTTTTATTAAGTAGAGTAAGGGTAATAATTATAATCTCATAGGCAGTAAGGTATATTTATAGGAACGGAAATTTCCTGTGTATTCTTAAGTAATGAAAGTTTGTTTCCCTGTTTTCAGGTATAAAAGAAGTAACATAGGAATGTCTTAATTCAACTTTCCACTCCATTCAAAATAGGAGATAGCTGCAATAAGACCGAAAATTAGGATTACAATTATCGCATTCCTAACATTTTCGCTAATGAAAGAATGGTTGTGAGGTTGTGTAGAATTTTCCATGGCCAATTGATATTTAAAGTTAATAAATACAAGTCCGTGGTTTTTCAAAGGTTGGATGAAGCAACACGCAAGGGTAATATAAGTAAGCTTTATCCTGTAAATTCACTTTCTTATTATAATTAAAGATAAATATTATCTTTTAACTGATCGCAACTTTTTTTATTATTATTTTTCGAAATAATAACATTCCCCCATCTTAACTTTACCACCTAATTATTTAATGTTTGCTATTGTTGATATTGAAACTACCGGAGGCTTTGCAAGCGGCAACGCCATCACCGAAATAGCTATTGCTATTCACAATGGCCAGCGGTTGGTTGAATATTACGAAACGCTAATCAATCCACAGATTCCAATTCCGCGGTACGTGCAGTCCCTTACCGGAATTTCGAACGCTATGGTAAGTCAAGCGCCACTTTTTCATGAGGTAGCTTCAACCATTCACAACCTCATTCACGATAAAATTTTTGTAGCACATAACGTAAATTTCGACTACTCTTTTGTAAAGTACCAGTTGGAGCAAGCCGGCTTTCAGCTTGATTGTAAGAAACTTTGTACTGTAAGGCTCGCCAGAAAAGTGCTGCCCGGCCATTTAAGTTATAGCCTTGGCAAGTTGTGCGGTAGCCTTAATATTGATATCGACCAACGTCACCGTGCCGGCGGAGATACAAAAGCCACTGTAAAACTTTTTGAAGAGATACTTCGTGCGGATGAGGCAGGAGAAATTAAATTAATGCTGAAGGGTAAATCAAAGGACCAGCATTTGCCGCCAAACTTGCCTGTCGAAAAAGTAGAGCAGCTTCCCAAATGCCCCGGGGTTTATTACTTCCACAATCAAAAAGGAAAAGTAGTTTATGTAGGTAAAGCTAAGGACCTGCGTAAAAGGGTTACCAGTCATTTTTCGAACAATAAAACAGGTAAACAAAAACAGGAATTCCTCCGGGAAATTCACAACATTTCTTACGAGGTCTGCGGCACCGAGCTGATGGCCTTTATACTAGAAAGTGTTGAAATAAAACGATTATGGCCTTTGTATAACCGTAGCATGAAAGGCTTTCAGCAGGTATACGCATTGTACAGCTTTGAAGATGGAAGAGGGTTTCAGCGACTGGCTATTGAAAAGAAGAAAAAACACCTGCAGTCCATTCACACTTTTAACGGCTTAACTGAAGGCCTTCATTTGCTTAAGCATCTTATCGACACTTTTAAACTGTGCCCGAAACTTTGCTTTATTGATACAACTCCCGGTTCGTCGCTAGCCGATGACCAGAATATACCTGTAAACGTTTATAACGAAAGAGTGCAGCAAGCTATTCAATACCTCAAAATTTCGCTGCCGAGCTTTGCGCTTGTCGAAACTATTTCGGTTGAGAAAAGGGAAAATAAGCAGAGCGTAATCTTAATGGAGAACGGGCGGTTTTATGGCATGGGCTATCTGCCTCACAACGTAAGTATTTCTTCTTTAGATCAAATAAAATCTCAAATTACCCCTTACCCTGAGAATGATTATATCCGCGGTTTAATTTACCAGCACGCTGGAAAATATCCGGAGAAAAAGATTGAATGGGTAGTGTAAGAAAATTTTCAGGTATTTCTTTTTGTTCCGATCTGTAGTGCCACTATTGTGCTTTACTTGCGTCGCACTCTTGTACTTCTTGTAATTCTATTCAGCAAATTCGCAGCTCGTTCACACTCATTCCACCTACTTATTATAGCCAGTATAAGTAAGATTTCCAATTTTTTGTTTTGCTTCAGCCACTATATTTTCGCCTCCCTTTGTTACAACTTTTACACTCATTTGCGACAAGCGCAATAGGTTGAATGTAGGAACGCAAAGAACGCATTCTTATGTTCTTATCAGGTTTGGGTGATTATTAATAATGAACCTAAAGTTGAATAAAGTACTACAAGTACAAGTGAGTGACACAACGATGTTGAGTAGTGGACGAAAGCGGATCAACAAAAATATTAAAGAATTAATTATGGAATTTGCACAAGACATATCTTCAAAACTAAACATACGGACAGCGCAGGTGGAAGCCGTGTTGACCTTGTTTGCTGAAGGATCAACGATACCTTTTATCGCACGATATCGTAAGGATAAAACGGGTGGATTAGATGAAGTGCAAATACTGAACATACAAGACGAAGCAAAGTTTTTAAAAGAGTTTACAGAACGCAAAACTTTTATTGAAAAAGCGATTACCGAACAAGGTAAAATGACCGATGCGCTGCATGCTAAAATTAATAAAGCCACCACAGTTGCCGAGCTTGAAGATATTTATCTTCCGTACAAACCAAAACGTAAAACAAAAGCGCAAACCGCACGTGAGAACGGCCTTGAGCCACTGGCCAATTTACTGCTTGCACAAGAGGATGTAGAAGTAACAGAAAGGGCATCAACATTTATAAACGAGAATGTAAAAAGTGTAGAAGATGCCCTGCAAGGTGCCCGCGATATTATTGCAGAGATCGTAAATGAAGACGCAACAGTTCGTGCCAAAATGCGTAAGCTTTTTGAAGAGCAGGCTACGTTTGTTAGTAGGGTAATTACTGATAAAGAAGCTGAAGCGGCGAAGTACAAAGACTACTTTGAATACAGCGAGCCTATTCATAAAATTCCTTCACACAGAATTCTAGCGATACTTCGTGGATTTTTAGAAGGCTTCCTGCGCATGGAAATAAAACCTGAAGAAGAAACAGGTTTAGAGATTATTGAAAGGCAATACATAAAAGGTATGGGTCCTTGTAATGAGCACATCAAAAAAGCAATTCGTGATGCGTACCGAAGATTACTTCAACCAAGCCTGGAAAGTGAGTTTCGGTCTGCATTAAAGCAAAAGGCTGATGAAGAAGCCATCAATGTTTTCGCTGAAAACCTTCGACAGTTGCTGTTAAGCTCTCCTCTGGGAAGCAAGCGTATTCTCGCAATAGATCCCGGTTATCGTACTGGATGCAAGGTGGTTTGCCTTGATGAAAAAGGGGAGTTGAAAAAGACTGACCTGATTTATGTGCACGAGAAGAATAACAAGTTATACGAAGCCGAGCAGACAATAAAAAACCTTGTAGAAAAATACAATGTCCAAGCCATAGCCATTGGCGACGGAACCGCAGGTCGCGAAACAGAGCAGTTTATAAAGAAATTAAACCTTGGCTTGCCGGTGTTTTTAGTGAACGAGGATGGCGCATCAATCTACAGTGCTTCTGAAATTGCACGTGAAGAATTTCCTGAGCAAGATGTCACCGTTAGAGGTTCGGTGAGTATCGGCCGAAGGTTAATGGATCCGCTGGCAGAGTTAGTGAAATTAGATCCGAAGAGCATTGGAGTAGGTCAGTACCAGCACGATGTAAACCAATTCAGGCTAAAAGAAAGGCTCGACCAAACCGTGGTAAGCTGCGTGAACCTTGTCGGGGTAAACCTTAATACAGCGAGCAAACATTTGCTGAGTTATGTTAGTGGTATAGGTGGAACCCTTGCTGATAACATTGTGAAATACAGAAGTGAAATTGGCAAGTTCAGCAACAGGAAAGAACTTTTAAAAGTACCTCGTCTTGGCGGAAAGGCTTTTGAACAATGCGCCGGCTTCCTTCGCATTCATGAAGGTGAAAACCCGCTCGATAAAAGTGGTGTGCACCCGGAAGCTTATGCGGTGGTTGAAAAAATGGCTACTGATCTTGGTCTTGAAGTGAAGGCGCTTGTAGGAAATGAAAGCGTGATCAAACAGATCGAGCCGAAGAAATATGTAACTGAAACAGTAGGTGAATTAACCATAAAAGATATCCTCGCCGAACTGCAAAAGCCGGGTCTAGATCCGCGAAGCGATGTGCAGCAATTTGAGTTCGCAGCTATTTATAAAATGGAGGATGTAACGGTTGGAATGGTCGTGCCCGGCGTTGTCACCAACATAACCCGCTTCGGTGCTTTTGTTGATATCGGGGTGAAGCAGGACGGCCTTGTGCACGTCTCCGAAATATCTCACAAGTATATTGATGACCCTAACGAGTTGTTGAAACTTAACCAACACGTAACAGTAAAGGTGACTGAAGTTGATACTGCAAGAAAGCGTATTGCGCTCTCCATTAAGCAAACACAGGAAGCGCCGCAGAGGCAGCCGAAGTTTATAAAACCAAATATTTCTGCCAATCAAAACACGTTTAAAAAGAAGGAAGCAGAGCCGGCCGAGCTTAATCTTAACGATGCGTTATCGGCGCTTAAGAACAAGTTTAAAAAATAGCAGGAAGCCACTCTTTAAGGTGGCTTTTTCATTTGCATTATTCTTTTTGTGAACCAGCGACAGTAACACTGATTAAACATCGTTGTGTCACTCACTTGTACTTTTTGTTATAGTGGCGGCGCTCCATGCACCTTTTGTATTCCTATTACAAGTTTAGGGTGTAGGTAGGTATTGAAGAAACTCTTCCCGTGGAATCATTCTTGCTCCCAGGCTTTCAAGGTGCTCGGTGTAAACCTGGCAGTCTATTATGCCAATACCTTCCTGTTGCAGCTGCTTTGCATAACTTATAAACGCATACTTACTGGCATTGCTTACATGGCTAAACATGCTTTCGCCAAAGAAGATCTCGTCCATTTTTATTCCGTATAAACCCCCAACTAACTCTCCATCTAACCATGCTTCTGCGCTATGAGCGTAACCAAGCTGGTGAAGCTGGTTGTAAGCTTGTTCAATACCACCTGTTATCCATGTGCCGTCCTGCCCACCTCTTTTAGTTTGCTGGCAAGCTTTTATCACTTTAGCGAAGGCTGTGTTAGTTGTAAATGTAAAAGCGCCTCTTTTAAATAAAGTGTGCATGCTTTTACTTACTTTAATTTCAACAGGAAATAAAACAAATCTCGGGTGGGGGCACCACCATAGCGGTAACTCATGCTGAAACCACGGGAAGATCCCTTTTCGGTATGCTGCTAATAATCTTTCTGTAGTAAGATCTCCACCAATTGCCAGTAAACCGTCAGGTAAGGCTTCCTGTACCGGCGGAAACCATATTTTATCGTCGAGTACAGAAAGGGGCATAAGGTGTAGCTGTAGTTTATATACTAACGATAGAAAAAGGGAAATATGATTTAAATTTAAACCTGAAGGTGAATAACGTTTTACAAGTACAAGTGAGTGACACAATGATGCCTGGGTAAGGACAAATGCTCGTCAACTATCCCTGAACTATAGATTCAATTGTAGCACTTATACCACGATCAGTAATCGCATCACACATAGGCTTAAGGTCTTCATACGAGCCATTTTTTACCGCATATTTACCTTTAGTGTGTATAAAAAGAGCGCATTGCTCAGCCTGTTCTTCTGAGTGGCCGCAAACTTCCATCAGGGTTTCTATCACCCACTCAAATGTATTTACATCATCATTCCACACAATTATGTTGTAGCTCTTTTCTAAGTCGGTTAAAACATCTACCTCCTCGGCTTCCCATGGCTGCGTATTTACGCTACTGTTGAACATAAAACCATTTTTTGCAAAGTTATCTGTTATAAGTTTCACTTTTAATAACACAATGGTAAAAAGTGTTGGTCTAATTTTGGGGATTACTATTAAAATTACTCATGGGAATATTTAGCAGGAAGGAAAGAATTTATGCTATAGACCAGCAAAACGATCCTGCGCCGGTTATTGAAATTGACGCAATAAACCGTGGGCTCGATTACCTGGTTGCCCTTGTTAAACAAATAAGACCTTCGGACCCGAAAGACATTAAACAGGCAGAACTAAAGTTTAAAGCGCTGTTTTACCAACTTCAACAAGATAAAAAATTACTGTTCTCACTTAGGAAGGCATTTCTTACCCAATTTATAAACAGCGATATTGTACCCGCTTTAACCGAAAGTGGGATGGTAGGCTCAAGAGGCTTTTTGCAGGAACTGCTTAGTAAATTGAAGTACAAAATACTACCGCCATTGCAAAGGCCTAATGATCTGCTGTATGTAATTAACCATGTTTTTTACAGGCACAAAGATGCAATATGGGTAAAAGGAATAAGCCAGGAATTATGGAAAAACTTTTTTGTATTATTAGGATTTGAATTTGATTTAACACAAGGAAACCTGGTAAAGCAACTAAACCAGGCTTTGCATCTATTAACCCAGCGCACGGTAACTGTAGGGCTTGAAAAAGAAATCATAAACTACGCTGTTTACAATGAATACCGGGATTATTCTTTTGTGCACCTTGACCAGGCGGTTCAAGGGTATTTAAAACTCTACGAAAGTGGGGCTGCAGATGAAGAGATAATGGCCGGTCTTAAGCAAGTATTGTTTTCGTTGTATCAATGTAAGACAACTATAGAGCATATTGGTGAAGGCAGAAGGAATAAAGGGACAAGCTTGTCTCAAACCTATTTATTATTCAGGCTACAGCAACACCTTGAAAGGCTATTCTTAATTGTAGACGTACTTTACCAGGAAAACAGTTTTGACATTGATCGCTTCATAAATCATTTCCTTAAAGTTGTTTATTATGAAAAAACCAAGAACAGTATACGTGAGTTTTTGAGTGCCAACTTTTCTTTTATTGCTTACCAAATAACAGAACATGGTGGCAAACGTGGAGCGAAATATATTACAACTTCGAGGAAAGAATTCTGGCAGATGGTACGCTCTGCTATGGGTGGCGGCTTTATTATTTCGTTTATAGCTATTATAAAAACACTGCTGAGCAAGGTTGCAATGGCTCCTTTTTGGCAAGGCTTTGCTTATAGTGTTAACTACGCGTTTGGCTTTCAACTGATGCAGGAGACTAATGCAACACTTGCCACCAAGCAGCCTGCTTATACCGCTTCAGCTCTAGCGTCGTCGCTTGATATGGAGAAGCATAACGGTGTACCTGATTTGTACAGCGTGGCAATTACGGTTGCCCGAACAGTAAGAAGCCAGCTTGCTTCATTTGCCGGCAACCTAATGGTTGTATTCCCTTTATCGTTCTTGCTGGCAATGGCTTACTTCTATATTACCGGCCACTATTTATTAGACGCAAAAGAAGCGCATGAGGCGTTGGTAAAACAACATCCTTTACAAAGTTTCTCATTGATCTACGCCTGTTTTACCGGTTTCTTTTTATTTGCAAGCGGCTTACTTGCCGGTTATGTTGATAACAGTATTAATTACGGAAGAGTAGGAGAGCGGCTTAAAAATCATCCCCTATTTAAAAATACGCTAACACCTAAAAAGCTTGATAAAGTAACTAAATATGTAGAGAACAATTTCGGTGCGCTAGTTGGTAATATATCCTTAGGTTTCTTTCTTGGTATGGCTGGTTTCTTTGGCGAAATTTTCGGAATACCGTTTGACATCAGGCATATTACAATTTCTGCCGCTACTTCGGCAATAGCTTATTTTACCCCAGGCCGCGGCGATGATTCTACTTTTCTTGCTACTGTCTTGGGAGGCGTGTTATTAATCGGGCTATTAAATTTCCTGGTAAGTTTTGCGTGTGCATTTTTTGTCGCCATAAAAAGCAGGGGAATTCGGATCAGGCATTATCCTCAAATGATCTCGATTATTTTAAAGTTCTTCAGGTACTATCCTAAAGACTTTTTTCTGCCACCAAAACAACCAAGAAATGTTGAAGCAGTAAAGGCCAGAATTAAATATAAACAGTAGGTGAAAAAGCACTTAAAATATTAGGATAAAAAAAATATTGAAGAAAAAAGGAAATAATTTTTAAAAAATTTGGCAGTGATAAATCCACCCCTATCTTTGCACTCCCAAACAACGAAAAAGGGAGCATAGCTCAGTTGGTTTAGAGCATCTGCCTTACAAGCAGAGGGTCCGCGGTTCGAACCCGTGTGCTCCCACAAAGTAAAAAAGCCTTTGACTTATCAAAGGCTTTTTTCATTCTGTATAGTTGCTTTTAGTTCTTTTTGATACAAACTTTACCACTCCGGTTAAGCATTGTTGCGTCGCATTTCGTTCATCACTCGTACTACTATTAAGCTTTGTTTATGCTTTGCTGTACTTATCATTGCCACACCACCCTTACCGATTTTACCATCTCTCTTTCACTCCTCTTATATCGTAATGTATATAACCGGGGTAAACGCCTAGTCCGCCCTCTTTCATCTTATTTGCTGTCACCAGGCCTTCTACTATAGATGCTAATTGAGCAGGGGTTTTGCTTTTGCAGGAAAGGTCGGCAGCTTTAGCTTGTAAATGCATGCTTGTATTCTGTTCCCCTATTTTTTGGTTATAAGCTTCAGTGCGATAGCCTGCAAGCATATGAAGGGGCTCGCCTAATTTATCTCGTAATGCTTGTAAGCTTTTAGCTAACTCTTTTACATTCGGCAATAGAGCTTCAGGTACTTCAGTACCGTCTTTGCATTTAAACTCGCGAAGATGAAAGTTAGGTGTAAGCTGCGTTACTACGGATTTTAAAGGTTCTGCACCATTCTTCTTTACGCCAACATAAAGTATTTGTCTTCGTTGCCTTGGCCCAAAGCTTACGTGAACCCATGCTGGCTCTTTACTCGTTCCAAACTCCCAGATCAGTTGGTCGTAGGGTAATTTTAATTGCTGTATTGTATTGAAGAGCGCTGCATTACCTAAAGTGGGACATTGTAAATCTGCTGCTTGTCCTACTACGTGCTGACTGTTTGGTGCTCCTTTTACGAACTTGTTTGTTTGTGGGCAGCGGTAGCCGCTGCTAATTTGTATACTGCATTTAAGTTCTTCTCTTAATGGTTCTACTACATTCGTGAGCAGGTTTTTTAAATTATCAACTACTTCTTGTGGTGGCTTAAACTGCAGTGTTATATTATGTCTTCTAGCGGTTTGGCTTTCGAGCATTTCTTCAAGGGTAAACGATTTGGTGAGTTGCATGTAATTTGTTTTAAGGGAATAGAAAGGGTGTTTAGTAATATAAAAATATTTTGAATAAGATGCAATACCACGGGTACACTAAGGAAGATGAAGAAGCACAGCGGGAGACAAGGATTTAAAAAGGTTTAGAACTGTGAAGTGTTACGTGATGATAAAAGTTTTGCCGTTAAACTGAGCGTAGCAACGATGAGGCTATGAAAAATTACTGCTGGTCACCAAAAAGAAATATTTTAGCACCAACAAGTATTTGAAACAGTTTAAAAAATAAAAATTGGAAAAGCCTAAAACGTATTGTGAAGCAGTTGTTTTGATGGATAATGACAACGTTCACAAAATGTATCATGACAATGAATATGGATTTCCGATTGAGGATGATAATGAGTTGTTTGCAAGGCTTGTTTTAGAAATAAACCAGGCAGGTTTAAGCTGGACTACTATACTTAAAAAGAAGGACAATTTTTATAAAGCTTACGAAGGATTTGATATTGAGAAAGTAGCTGCTTTTGATGAAGAGAAGTTTGCAGAATTGATTAAAGAACCTGGTATTATTCGTAACAGGCTGAAAATTGCGGCTACAATTGAAAATGCAAAACGTTTGCTTCTAATCCAGGAGGAAAATGGTTCTTTTAAAACTTGGCTAGATGAACACCATCCGAAAACCAGAGAGGAATGGATGAAACTTTTTAAGAAGACCTTTAAGTTTACAGGCGGAGAAATTGTAAACGAGTTTTTGTTAAGCACTGGTTACCTACCCGGTGCCCATGTAAGCACTTGTTCAATTTATAAACAAGTGCTGGCAACAAAACCAAAATGGCTGTAGAATTAATTTAACTGAAGTGCGGGTAAACGGTAAGTTTGTCCGTCGTACACAAAAAGCTCATCAATTTCAAAAGTCCAATACTTGAATAGTGGAGATTTCTGTAAATAATCCAGCACTTGCTCACGACTATCAGCCGTTAACATTATCCAGCTTTTATAGCTTTCCATGCTTACAGAATACGAATCGATTATTCCTTTATTAATAAGATAATTTATGTAAGTGCGATGGGAAGGAACGAGTGTCCTAAAGTCTTCGTCTATGAAGAAATTAATGGTAACCTGGTACTTCCTTAATAATAAGTCTTCCATGACTAATGATTTAAATTTTCCAATCTATTACCTGGTTTACCCAAGTGCTGTTGTAAGGCGTATTTATTTTTATGTAGTTATCTGTATAACCTTCCATTAAACCATTTTTACCAGTACCCTCAAACAAAACTTTCCGGGTTTCACCAATATGTTGGCGTGTATGTTCGCTCATCTTCATAAAACTTAAATTCCTTAGTTTTTTATTGCGTTCATGCCTTATATTAATTGGTATTGCATTAGTCATGCCAATTGCTAATGTATTAGCTCTCTCACTATATGTAAATACATGCAAATAAGAAATATCAAGATTGTGTAAAAAGTTGAATGTCTCCTCGAACAATTCTTCCGTCTCTCCCGGAAAACCAACAATCACATCAACCCCTATAGAACAATGTGGCATAAGGGTTTTAATTAGTTTTACCCTGTCTACATACAATTCACGCTTATACCTGCGCCGCATGGCCCCTAAAATTGAATTGCTGCCGCTTTGCAAAGGAATGTGAAAGTGAGGCATGAATTTGTCGCTGTTTGCAACAAGTTCAATTATTTCGTTAGTAAGGAGATTAGGCTCTATAGAAGAAATGCGATATCGTTGAATTCCTTCCACTTTTTCAAGTGCTTTTACAAGGTCAAAAAAATTCTCATCGTGTTTTTTGTTGCCGTCAGGACCTTTACCAAAGTCTCCCAGATTTACACCAGTAAGTACAATCTCTTTTACACCAGATGCTGCCAGTTTCTCGGCATTTCTTATTACGTTCGAAATACTATCGCTGCGGCTTTTACCACGAGCCATTGGTATTGTACAAAACGAACAATTATAATCGCAACCGTCCTGCACTTTCAAAAAAGTTCGGGTACGGTCGTTCATCGAGTAAGAAGCATTGAAACCGGTAACTTCTTCAATATCACAACTGGAAATCTTAGCGCTGTCACCTTTTGTTAACTCTTTAAGGTGTGCCGCTATATTAAACTTTTCTGCAGCCCCTAAAACAAGGTCTACTCCCTGGATTTCGGAAATTTCTTTCGGTTTCAACTGGGCATAACATCCTGTTATTACAACCAGGCTTTCTGGTGCTTTCCGCTGGATTCGACGAACGAGCTGCCGACATTCTTTATCAGCATTATCAGTAACAGAGCAGGTATTAATAACATACACGTCCGCCTTGTCATCAAACTCGCGTTTTTCAAAACCTTCATTCTCGAGCATTCTTGAAAGGGTAGAAGTCTCCGAAAAATTTAGCTTACAACCAAGTGTGTGAAATGCTACTGATTTTTGTTCTGACATAAGGCGGCAAAGATAAGTATGGCGAAGTAAATGAGAAGTTTATGCAGAATGTGAAGCAGGAATTAACAAATTGCGGCTAATTTCCGTGTCTCAATGTAACTATGAATAGTAAAAGAATTCTCCCGATTGTGCTCCTGGTGACCATGGCGTTGGCCGTCTTGTTTTTGCGGCGTTGCGAAAACTCCAACTTCAACAATACTACAAACAAACCGAAGAAGACACACCCAAACGCCACCAAGACGAATACAACTGGCAACAGGTTCAACAGGAATGTATCGGAATTATTTTTTACCAAGCATGCGAAATGCAGGATGGCCTGCAGGGATATAACCCAGAAAGAAGTTCGGGAAATTCTTGCCGAAGGCTCAATTAATTACAATAAGAGCGAGCTCGATGATCCACAAGGACCAACTTACGCATTAGAAGGTGAAACAAATGACAGGCAGCATGTTCGAATAATTTTTGCACCAAAGCAAAAACACATCGCAGTTGTAACTGTTATTGATCTCGAAAATGATTATGAATGC
>JAQBNN010000296.1 GCA_028288505.1 Segetibacter sp.
AAAGGCAAAGCAGAAGAGTTGGATTGAAATAAATTGTTATAATGCCAGCATAGTTTTCTTGTTCAGCTTTATACTAAAGATGACACCGAAACTTTGCATTCAAATTTAAAATAAAGCCGTTTTGCAATAATTCAGGAGGCTGTTTTAATGCGGTTATTGTTAGAAAAAGGAGTGATATAAATGGTAATGCTTTTGCACCTGTAATAATGAGATAAAATAAATCATCACAATTAAGCAGCTTTCTTGTTAATGGTTGTTGCCCTTAAAAGGGTGTAGCTTTTGCTTGTTCCCTCCACACTCTCATAGTCATACAACTGGTATTAGGGCGCCAATCTTAAAATGTACAGGCTGCACGTAATCTGAAGGACAACAAAGCTTATTCGTACTGGTAAAGGTTTACACATAAATCATTTTTACTCTTTTATATGCAGGTTAATAAGTTTTAGAGTTTTTGCTGAGGAAAGAAAAAACTGTACAAGAGTGCGACGCAAGTAAAGCAACATTATTGTTATACTGGTTGGCTCCCAACTTCCCTTTTTATTCGTCGTGTAAAATAGATCATAATACCTCTCAGGTTTTATGGGTTCTTAAATATCCTTCATTTCTTCACTACACCTTGTTTTGTTTATACTTTTTATAGTTAATTGTAATTGCTAGGAAAACAACACTGTACTTGCATCCTTTCTTTGTTAGGTATACTAATAATGTTTTAATCACTTCAGGTATTAGGTTTAGGACCGTAAGTATGCTCTTTGTGCAAGAGGTAATATTATATTGCTGCAATAAAGGAGTTAGTTTTAATGGAAGTACTTATTGAATTATTATCACTGCAGTGTAAAAGATTACAGGCGCTACCTCTGAAACCAGAGATAGCGCCTGTAATTATGAGAGGGCTAACTACTTAATCTTAAACCTCACCCCTGCATAAACCATCCTTCCTGAGATAGGCCCCCAAACCTGTGCCGCATCAAAATATTGGCTGAAGGGCTTATCTGCTGCAATAATGGCATTTGGCTGAATGAAGTTTGAAAGATTTTCTCCACCAAAGTAAAGGTCAACCGGTCTTTTCTTACCAATTGTTTTACTTACCTGTGCATTCATGGTAACAAAACCTGTTGAGTATTCATCTAACCTATACTCAACAGGATTAGCTAAAGTAGAGGGTAATCTCTTGCTACCATTGTAGTTTACGGTATAATCAAACTTCCATGTCCCTACCTCATAACCCAGGTTAGCAAAAGCCCTGTGCTTAGATGTTAAGGGCTTCTGTAATGTTTTATCACCATAAGTAGTTTTTACATCAAACAAGCGATAAGCAAGGCGCACATTCAATTTCTTAATAGGCTCTACAGACCACTCTGTTTGAAAGCTGTTAGAATAAGACTTCCCTTCAAGATTATAAAATGCTACAACTCTTGGATTCTCAAAATCAACAACTACCTGGTTAGTAAAATCATTTCTAAAGAAGTCAAAACTAAACATACTGCTACGATTGAAAAGGCGGAACTTTTGGTCTATACTTATGCCTTTGTTCCATGCTACTTCAGGTTCTAAGCCATAGGCTTTACCATTGGCTGCATTCATAATATTTACGGCTCTGGCACTTACAAATACGCTGTTATTTTCAGCAAAGATGTTTGCTGTTCTTTGGCCTCTACCTGCACTTACTCTTATTGTTGTTCCTTTAAAAAGCTCATACCTAACGTTTAAACGTGGTGAAGCAAAAAAACCATAAAGGCTATTATGGTCACCCCTGATACCCGCAATTAAATCAAACTTTTCATTAGGCTTAAAGATGTACTCGAAAAATGCTCCCGGCACTACTTCCTTACGCCTGTAGTTTGTTTGATTAAAGTGCTCGTTGTACTTGTCGTAAACAAAACTTACACCCGTTTTGAACTTATGACCTGTGTGACCAATGATAGATTGATAAATTAAGTTTGAATAGAAATTATTTTGGCTGCCATTGTATGTTGTTAAGCCAAAATAAGAATCCTGCATATGATTAAAAGCAGATACTTGCAAGCCTATGCTTTTATAAGGCCTGCCAGGATAAACATAACCAATCTTTGCAAAAGCTTCTTTGCGTTCAATGTCTATCTCAAGACCATAATGGTTAGTAGAAAACTTATCTGTATCGGGATTAAAAGTTATTGCACCCCCTGTTTTATCATCTTTCAAATACTTCACACCAAATTGGGAAAACAAACCTTTTTGATTAGTATAACTCCACCTGTTGATGCCGCTAAATAAATTGCCTGTAGGAAAATCCTTGAAATGATCCATGTTCATATCAACTTTTTTAAATGCAAAGGCATCATGCAACAGCAATGCTGTTGACCATTTGTTATTTATCTTTTTTGAAAGGTTCAGGTTAATATCTGTTTTACCCTGGTCGTTGGTATAAATATTTGCATACAGTTGCTCGCTGTTATCAGGCTTTTTCAACTCTACATTTATCTGTCCTGCTATGCTTTCATAACCATTTACAACTGAACCAGTACCTTTTATTAGTTGTATACCTTCTACCCATGTTCCCGGAATAGAATTCAAACCCAATGAAGTTGCTAACCCTCTTGGCCCCGGTAAGTTCTCAACCGTTAGCTGCGTATAATTGCCTGCTAAACCAAGCATCTGTATCTGCTTCGAACCTGTAACTGCATCACTAAAAGAAACGTCAACAGAAGGATTTGTTTCAAAGCTTTCACTTAGGTTACAACAGGCAGCTTTCATCAATTCTTTAGGTGTAATGTCGTACGACCTGATAGCAGAAGCCGTGTTCACACTCATCGAAGCACGGGAACCGCTCACTGTTATTGCCTTTAATTTATTATCCGGAGTAAGAACAGTTTGTAACGATTGTTGTCCGCGTACAGCAATTGTATCCGCATGAAAACCTGTATAGCTAATCACCAGTTGATGGGCAGAGTCAATAGTGTTCAATGTAAATTTTCCATCGCTATCTGTAGTGGTACCAGTTGTAGTACCCATCCAAATAATACTTGCACCTGCTAATGGTTTCAATGCACCAGTTACATCTTCCATTACAGAGCCTGTAATAGTTGTAATCACACTACCTGTCGAATCAGTTGCAGGCACGTCACTAGTAGTAGCCATTGCAACTTCATGCTTTGTTGCTGCACCTAACTCCCGGTAAAGGCAACAATTAGGCAATGCTTTATACACAGCATCATCCGCTTTTTTTACTTCCGTATCATGCCCCACGCCTGCTATTCTTTCCTGTACTTTCATGGCCGTTGTTTTCAATGGGTTGTACGTTAGCAACAGATGTTTCGTTTCTAATTGCCATATCGCCGCAGTTACGCCTTTGCCTTTTGCAGCGCTTTCAATTCGTTGTTTACACATCGCACATTCACCGGCCACTTTAAAAGTTACAGTAGTTTCCTTGGTTACTTGTGCAGCTAAATTTGTGTGGGATATTAAGAAGATACTACACAGTAGTATCAATATAAATAAAGATTTCATTTTTAGAATTATTAAGTTGAGTTAGATGAAGAAGATTTTCTTTTGTCAGGCAGAAGTAATTCTATTTGACTTTTCTTGCGACGCTCCTTTCATCTGCAGATTTTTAGGCAGCATTTGCCTTCAATCGAAATACAGTGTAAAACCTACATAAGCTGTTACCAAATAGTACAAGACTGTCCTGAAGTAAAAAAAATCAAATTCTAAAAACGCAATGCTTAATATAGAGGGGGATGGTAAGGAGATATTCGGGGATACCTCTTGCCAGCTTTGTAGTTGAAACAATAGCGGTATAATTAGCCGCATTTACCACCAGAAAAACAGGCGGGGCAACTGTTTGCTTTATTGAGTGCCATACATTTACAGGCTGCTGTTCGGAATTAAATGAAGACGAAATTTGTTGATCATTGCAACAACCCATCTTTTCAATGTGGTTGCCCATCTTGCAGGTCTTCTTCTGCTTTCCAGTAAAGGAAACACCATCCAACTTACCACAGCAATAATGTAAGCTAATGGTCATCCCTGAGGAGGATAAACCGTAAACCAGCATAAGCACTATGATAAATATCTTCTTCATTACCTGCAAAATTAATCAATGGTTCTTTATGAATGGATGATATAAATCATCTTCCACTTACAAAAGCTTTATTTACCAATGAAAAAGCTTAAAAATATTATAACCCAATTCACAGTGGTTATTTTAAATAAGCTGCAAAACTACATCTTGTTGTTTCACAATAATGGTGTTAATTACTCTTCCTATGGTACTTTTCGAAGTAGTTAAGCTAATTTTTAACCTTTTGTACAGCTTCTATCATCTCTGATTTATCAAAACTTCTGTAGTAACCGTAAGCACTTACTTCTAACTTAGGTATACACTTTCCAATTTCTTTTCCTATTACTTCATTTAATAGCTGGAAGTAACTCATGCAATGCAAAGAACTACACTTGATGCTTGTTTTTAATTCTATCGTTTCCATTACTATCTGTCTTTTAAATTGCTTTCAAAAACTCTTTCGATGCCTGGCTAACTGTTACCCAATTAATATTGCCACTTGCATACTTTAGCAAGTACCCTCTGTAATCAGGAATATCCATTGCCATTAATGAAGGAATATTTGCACTTCCGCTCGTCCACTTGCAGGTGGCCTACAAATGATTTTACCCTCCTACTAGTAATCTTGGCAAACAACAATGTAAAAATCAAAGGGAAACAATTTCAAAAACTTTTTTAAGTTCCGTTGCCACAACATGGCTTAATTGTGCTTTTTAGGCAGCGCTATTATATACTATAGAAAAGTCTCTTAATAAGCAGTGCCTTTTATTCTGTAAAAACATCCTTTCATTGAAGTTTTTACCAATAGTTTCATTAAGCCACTACGATAATTTATTCTGGAAATAAATATCTGCTTAGCAATAATCTGAAAAATAAATCGGGAAAAGTTAAGTATTGCTGAATTAACTAAACCCTGTATAGAGAACGAGTTAGTAAAATGTGAACAGGAACTGTCCAACTTCGCAATGTTTAGCTAAAAGTTTTTCTTATAGAAGCGCGAAGGATAATATGTTTGAAAAATGTGAATACCACTACACTTTAGATTTCCTTCAGAATTGCCGCTTAGGTTTGCATCTTATGAAGTTAGAAAGGCGCTCATTTTATATCATTTTTCTTATAGCAATCACCAATGCTTGTACCCCTACATCT
>JAQBNN010000012.1 GCA_028288505.1 Segetibacter sp.
ATCGTGCATCAAATGAAATGAGCGTAACACCCTTAAAGGACGGAAGGTATGCAATGGTATTTCAAACAGATGGTATAGGAACAGCGGTAGGTTTACGTTTGAGCAACCATCCTGAAGGTCCCTTTGGACCAATCATTAAAGTGTGGGAGTGCCAGGAGCCAAAAATAGCGAAGAACTTTATTGTATATAATGCTAAGGTGCATTCTAACCTTTCAAAACCAAATGAGCTGTTGATCAGTTACAATGTAAACTCCTTCGATTTCTGGAACGATATTAAGAAGTACCCAAACCTTTACAGGCCAAGGTTTATAAGAGTGAAATTTTTATAAGAAGCTTTACAAGAAAACGCATAATGAAAAGACTGTTCTCATATTATACGCCGGTTTGTTTCCTGATCATCGTTCTTATCGGGGGGTGTGTTAATGTGAGACCGGGAACCATCGCTACTTCATCCGCTGCTGCAAAGCCTGATAAAGATACCAGCAGTATGATTGTTACTACTGCTGCTCCTGAATGGGGTCTTATGCTTAAGCACGATACCGGGTGGATAGGAGCTGATGGAATTTATGCTATTCCTATGAATGGAATAGAAGCACCGGGGAAAGCAAATGAAACAAATACCTTCTTCTGGTTTAGCGATTGTATAGTAGGTAATATTAAGGCAGATACGTTGCAGGAAGGTTGGCAAATGATGCACAACTCGGTTGCCTATATGAACGGCGATAACGCTGATCCAAGTAATATACAGTTCCATTATAGGAAAGACAGCGATGGCAACCCCTTGTCTATGTTTGAACCTCATACACCTAAAACACAACCGGGAGATTATTACTGGTTAGGTGACGGTTTCTTCAATCATGCAACAGATAGTACTATTTATATTTTTGCTTATCGAATAAAAAACGTTCCCGGCGGCATCTATCCTTTTGATGATGTAGGTCTTTCCTTAATTGCGATTCCTAAGGGCAGCAAACCTCCTTATGCAGATCAGCGGCAGATGGACACACCCTTCTTTTTAAAAGATAGTAATGGAAAAGGTAAGGTTGTATTTGGTATAAGTATAATGGCGAACACAGCTTCAGCTGGTGCACCCAAACCTGATGGCTATGTTTACGTATATGGCGTTAGAGGAAATAACAAAGAGCTATTGGTTTCAAGAGTTAAGGCAGAAGCTTTTGAGAAGTTTAATGAATGGACTTTTTGGGATGGTAGTGACTGGAATACCGACGTCAATAGTGCGGCTGCATTAACTGATCGGGTATCAAACGAAATGAGTGTAAGCCTTTTGGAAGATGGACGGGTAATAGCTGCCTACCAATACGGCAGTAATACACCCGATGTAGTAATCCAGGTGGGAAAGACGCCTTGGGGACCGTTTCAGCCAAGGAAAAAAGTATGGGAAACACCGGAAGCTAATGAGGGATTAGACTTTTACACTTATAATGCAAAAGCCCATCCACACCTTTCTAAACCCAGCGAGTTATTGATAAGCTACAATGTAAATTCATTCAACTTTCTCGATGACATAGTAAAACATCCATATCATTTAAGGCCCAGGTTTATAAGGGTAAAATACAGGTAATACAATCAGAAATAATATGGTACCAACACATTAGCAAAGATTAGGCTTTACTTGCGTCGCACACTGCATCTGCAGTATCATTTATCAGCAATCAAGCTTTATTTCTTTCTTCCTCATTTTAGGGAATGTCGACGAAAAAAAATATTAAGATCAGTAAATATATTAAACGCTATAAATAGTTGCCGCAACATGTTAATATAAATAAACATAGTTCACTTACATATTCATCTTTTAAAACCATCACCACGACAAAAATTTACATTATGAAAAAGTTCTTTATTTTAATGGTAATGCTGGCCGCCTGTACCAGCTCTTTTGCCTTTCTCACCCAAAGTACCTACAGGTGGCGAAATAACAACGGTACAGAAACTTCTGCAACATGGAAAGCTGCACAAAATACCCCCATCGTTTATAATTCAATTCACGAGGTGTTAAGGCTGCGGGTAGAAGTGTATAATACTAATAGTGGTGCTCCAATTGCTGTAGAAGATTCCTTACAATACTCTACCGATGGCACCAACTGGACGAATATTACTAACAGCACTGCCAAAGATTTTGTACTGGCCGGTACTTTTAGTCTTGTTCCGCAAAACACTCCAACTACCTCTCAACTAACTGGTAATAGCTATCCCTTTGTTCCTGGCAAGGTAATGACTACTGATACCGTTTTAAAAGGAGTGGCTATCCCACAATCACAAAGGAGCGAATTTGAATGGGCTATTTTAGGTACAGCTAGTACAAAGCCGAACATGGATTATTATTTCAGACATTGGGGCTCAACATCTAATAACCTTCCTCCCGGCGCTAGTTACCCAACTTTAACCACCGGGGCTACACTTCCCATGAAATTAACTGGCTTCTTGGTTAAGCATGATGGCAGGAGGATAAGGATAGAATGGACAACAGCCAACGAGCAGGATAATGATCGTTTCGAGATAGAAAGAAGTGCCAATGGCAGATCATGGCAAATAGTTTCCACTGTAAAGGCTAAGGGAACTTCATCGGCAGCTACTAATTATTCAGCATTTGATAATAGCCCTATCAACGGTATTAATTACTATCGTTTAAAGCAATATGATTTGGATGGCAAGTCAACATTATCAGAAGTAAGGTCTGTTAAATTAGGAGATGCGAAATATATTGTTACGGTTACTCCTAACCCTGCAAGGTCTGCTATCAATTTTAAATTGGAAAACCATAGCCCAGCAAACATATTGGCTGTTTTATGTGATGCTAATGGAAAGATCGTGCATAGTGAAACATTTAAAAATGTTCAGGCCAACGGTTTAAATAAGTTAAACCTTAAACAACAACCAACAACCGGAATCTATATTCTAACATTGAAAGCTGAAGGACTTTCTGAAAGTAGTAAGGTTGTTTTTCAATAAAACTATCTAAAAATATATTAAGGGAAAGTCCGATTTGGAGGTCGGCTTTCCCTTTTTTTGAATGGAGGCTTTTAGGAGAAAATATATGCAGAAATTTACGAGTAGCTTTTGGATTGGTTCTGTGCTTTCCGGTATACTTACTTTCGTTGCTGTCTGTCAAATTAATTCTTTAGTTTGTTGGCTATGTTATATCCCTTTATTTCTTGCAATTACTAATTCAACAGCAAAACAGGCATTTCAAAAAGGCCTTCTATTTGGCTCTGTATTTTCGGCATTTGCTTTTTTCTGGATGATACCAGGAGCAGAGAGATTTACGGGCAATAGTATTGTATATGGCTTAATAGTATTTCTGCTTTCGGCTATATTCATCTCTCTATTTTATGCTTGTCTGCTTTTTTGTTTTTCCTTGCTTATGCATAACAAGAAATTTACTAGGTCGCTCCTAATTCAGGGTCTCCTGGTTGCTTCTGTTTTCTGTATAGGTGAAGCTGTTTTAACTTTAGTTACTAAAGCACTTCCATGGTTCGATATTCATTCTGGCAACGGATTAGCAGCTAGCCTTTATACTATTCAGCCCGCATCAATTTTTGGTATACATTTTTTATCATTTATTGTAGTTCTGGTCAATTTCATTGCTGCAGAAATTATTTTAAATAGAACATACGTTAAGCTTTATATCCCAATTGTCATCATGGCTATCTATATTAGCTCAGGTTATGTAGTTCTTCAACTATTTGAAAATAAATTACAAGAAGGAAAACCTTTTAGTGTTGCCATTCTCGCGGAAAATATACCACCTACTGTAAAGTGGGATGATAACAATGCCGACATGCTTGCCGAAAGATTATTAGACCTTAATAAGTCGGCGGTGTTACAAAAGCCTCATCTAATCCTGTGGTCTGAATCAGCCATCCCATGGACCTATAGGAAAGACGACGACCTGGTCAATGCTGTTCTTTCTATTACCAATCGTGCACATGTTACACATGTAATGGGTATTAATACAGCCATCAAGGACAATGTAGTCCATAATTCAGCTTACTGTATTCTTCCCAGTGGTGAGGTGTCTAGCCGTTACGACAAGCAATATCTGTTAAGCTTTATTGAAAAGCCTTTGAGGGGAATTGTAATGCCCTTCTTTTCAAGCAGGGGATTTGTTGCTCGTACAGACAAAGAACATGCTGCACCTTTAAATACACCTTTCGGTAAAGCTGGTATGTTAATTTGTAATGAAGCTGCTGTTCCTGCTGCTGCATCTGCAATGGTCAACAAAGGTGCGCAGTTCTTACTTAATATAAGCAATGATGGATGGTTTAAGGACACTTATATAGCTCGACTACATTACTATTATGCAAGGTTAAGAGCGGTAGAATCAAGAAAGGATATAGCCATCAATTGTAATAACGGTTATTCAGGTTTAATTAAAGCTTCTGGTGTTATTAAAGAGCAGCGTCGAGAGGAAGAGCCTTTTGTACAGATGGCTACAATACAACCTAATAATGAAGTTTCGCTTGCCTCTACTTATCCCAATCTTTTTGTTTATGCCTGTGCTTTGTGTGTTATTGTTGCGGGTGTAATTAATTATTCGATCAGGGGAAGATAGAGAGGGTAATGGAGATAAAAACCTCCAACCATAGCTTGTTAATCCTATAAGTTTAAAAAATATGAAGATGTCTTCCTTAAGAACAATACTTCTACTAGTTGTACTTGCTTTTACAAATCTCCATTCCGTTGCTACCGTTAAACTCGCTTTTATCTTTCAAAGTAATATGGTGTTGCAGAGAGATAAGGAAACGTTTCTCTGGGGCTTTGGAAAAATGGGTGAAGAAGTGATAGTTGCTTTTAATGGAAACAATTATACATCGATAACAGGTAGGGATGGTAAATGGAAAGTGAAGTTGCCACCACAACGTGCCGGAGGGCCACATAAAATAAATGTGGGTGGTAAAGCTAATACAATAACGTTAAATAATATTCTATTTGGTGACGTTTGGATTTGTGGTGGACAATCAAACATGCAATTTACACTTAATCAAATTGGTCTTCAATTTGCAGATACAGCGACCGTAATCAACACTCAAATTCGACTTTTTACAGCTTCTATTGGTATGGATTATGTACCTAAAGATGATCTATCAGGAGGTATATGGAAAGAGGCTGATGCTGAAACAATAAAGCATTTTTCTGCTACTGCTTATTTCTTTGGAAAGTTCTTACATGATTCTTTAAAAGTTCCAATTGGTTTAATTAGTAACAATCTAGGAGCGACATCTATAGAAACATGGATGAGCGGGGAAGCAATTTCTAAATTTCCGCAGTTTAATAACTACTTCAAAATATACCTGAAAGCCGCCAAAAGTTTTAAAGAGGTAACAGCAGCATTTGAAAAAATAAAGCCTGAGTGGGAGAAGAAGTATTACTTAAAAGGGCAGGGTATAGAGCAAAAGTGGTACCTGCCAGAAACAAATGTTGCTGCATGGAAAACAATGGAAGTGCCAAGTTTTTGGGAGGATAAAGGGCTCGGTAATTTTGATGGTGCTACTTGGTTTAGAAAGAGTTTTGATCTTCCAAAAAACTTCAATGCACAAAGTTTTCCTTTGGCATTAAACCAGGTAGACGATTACGATATTGTGTGGGTGAATGGTTTGAAGGTAGGAGAGAGTTATGGCAACCAGAACTGGCGTAATTACCAGGTACCTGCAAGCATATTAAAGGCGGAAGGAAATGTAATTGTCGCAAGAATATTTGATGCTGGAGGCAAAGGCGGAATGTACACAAACCCAATTTGGTGGAACCCTTTGTTAACAGGTAAGTGGTTATATAAACCGGACTATAAAATTGATGCTTCAAAATTTCCTAAGCCACATGTTGTAAATGCCAGCGCGTTCTCAACGCCTGCTGTTTTATATAATGCCAATATTGCTCCTATTACTTCATTAGTTGTCAGGGGATTTATATGGTACCAGGGAGAAAGCAACGCTTCAAGAGCTTCTGAATATAGACAGCTTTTTCCTGCATTTATTAGTGATTGGCGTAAACAATTTAACCAGGGTGATATTCCTTTTCTTTTTGTGCAATTGGCTAACTATATGCAGGAAACCACTACGCCTGAAGAAAGTGATTGGGCAGAACTTAGAGATGCACAGGGTGCTGCATTAGGGCTGCCAAATACAGGTATGGTAACAACAATTGATATAGGCGAAGCAAATGATATACATCCAAAAAATAAACAGGATGTTGGTAAAAGATTAGCACTTGCTGCGTTAGAAGTTGCTTACAATAAAAAGATAGTCAGTAAAGGACCAACGTATGAATCTATGGAGATAAAAGGTGATCGTGCTATCATTCATTTTACAACCTTGAGTGGTAAGTTGATTACTAAAGATAAGTATGGTTATGTAAGAGGTTTTGCCATTGCAGGTAGCGATAATAAGTTTCATTGGGCCAGGGCATACATAAAAGATAACACAGTTATTGTTTATAATGATAAAGTTGAGAAACCAACTGCAGTTAGGTATGCGTGGGCCACTAATCCGGGTAATCTTGATATTTATAATACTGAAGGCTTGCCTGCAGCTCCTTTTAGAACAGATGGGCTGCCTTTGATAACCCTGGGTAAAGTGTATTTAGAGAATACATGGTAGTTTTAAGAGTGTGGTCTTCTTAAACATGAGGATGGATTTACCGGTAACTGCTCTTGCTGCGTATATAACAAAGAGTACAAGTGAGTGACACAACGATGTTGATAGTAGACATCTAGCTCGATCAAAAATATGAATCACATCATTAGAAATTTAATAATACACGTTAGAACATTTTAGATGCAAAAGATGATTAATAAACTGCTTTTAATGACTGCTTTATGTATACTTAGTAAGTATGCTATTGCCGGAACTGATAACATTGCTATACATGCTAATGTTACGGCATCAACAATGTTTAATGGTAACTATAGACCAGAGAATATTAAAGATGGTTTAATAGGGTTAATGAACAAAGGTGAATGGGCTTGTGAAGGCCTGACGACTGATTGGGGATATGTTCGGTTTCCATGGATACAATTAGATTGGAACCAGCCACAAGCGGTAAATAAAGTGATATTATATGATCGTGCAGCTGCAGATGAGCACATAGCAAGTGGTAAACTTGTATTTGATGATGGAAGTATAATATGGGTAAATGAAATACCGAATGAGGGTACTGCTAAAGTTGTAAACTTCCCTACAAAGAACACCATGTCTGTTCGTTTTGTAGTAACAGATGGAGATGGCAAAGACCTTGGGTTTTCAGAGATAGAAGTTTATCCTGCACGTACTCAGGGTACTGATTACGTAGCTTGGGTTGATCCTTATATTGAATCCAACCGGGGGCGCTATTTCTTCTTCATAACAGGTGCAAGGCCTTTTGGTATGGTGGGCGCAGCGCCTCATACAAGAAATAAAAACCAAAATGGTGGAGGCTATAATTACAATGAAAATGAAGTGTTAGGTTTCGGAAATATTCATGCATGGATGATGTCGGGTATTGAAGTAATGCCAGCAAGCAAGTCTGTAAATCCTACGGGCGGCGAAGCATCATGGAAGTCAGTTTATAGTCATGATGATGAATTGGTACAACCGGGCTACCATAGAATGTATTTAAGGCAACCTAAAACATGGGTTGAAATAACATCAACCGAAAGAGTAAGTTTTTACCGGTTTAAGTATCCCCAGGAAATGCAAACACAGGTACTGGTCAACCTTGGAGGTTACATGGGCAACAGTACCATGGCTAACACCGATGTTAAGCGTATAAGCAATAAAGAGTTTGAGGGCTCTTTCAGCTCCATAAAGCGTTATTGGGGCGGGCCAAAAGATGTGAAAGTTTACTTCGTAATACAGTTTGATAAACCTTCAACATCATTAGATGGATGGAAGGGGTCGCAGCTATTAAATAACATAAATGAATTGAAAGGCGATAGTGTTGGCCTAGCAGCTAAGTATAATGTAAAAGCAGGTGATGAAGTAAAGATGAAGATTGCAATATCCTATACAAGTGTTGAGAATGCAAGGAAGAACCTGGAGGCAGAATGCACAACATGGGATTTTGATAAAGTAAGAAATGAATCAAGAAAAGTGTGGAATGATTGGCTAGGTAAGATTGATGTGAAAGGTGGTGCTGATGACCAGAAGATAAAATTTTATACTGACTTATGGCATGTGTTATTGGGTCGTCATAAAATTGATGATGTTTCAGGGGATTATCCTGATAGAACAACGGGTAAAAGAGATGGCAATTTTACAGATGCAATCTTTAAGATAAAGACTTTACCTAAAGATAAACACGGCAAGTCAAAGCATCACATGTATAACTCTGATGCCTTCTGGCTTTCGCAATGGAACCTGAACATATTATGGGGATTAGGTTGGCCCGAAATACAAGATGAAATGTCGTCTTCCATGCTTCAGTATGCAGTTAATGGTGGGTTGCTTCCTAGAGGCCCCTCGGGTGGCGGCTATTCATACATCATGACAAGTAACCCGACTACTAATCTTATTGTTGCAACTTACCAAAAAGGATTGCTAACAAAATTTGATCATAATCAAGCTTACGACATATTGAAGAGGAACCAGATGCCGGGAGGCATGTTAGGCTCTTCTGAAGACATAGAATTTTATATAAAGAATGGCTACTGGAGAGACAATGCCGGCATTACTATTGAAGCTGCTTTCCAGGATTGGGCAGTGGCACAAATGGCCCATAAGCTTGGCAAAAATCAAGACTATAATTACTTCATTAAACGCTCACAGGGATGGAGAAAATGTTATAATCTTCAACAGAAGTTATTGTTCCCGAAAGATAGCAAAGGCAGCTTTACTCACAACGATGCATTGAGTGGTGCTGGTTGGGTAGAATCAAATGCATGGCAGGGAACTTTTGGCCTATCTCATGATATTCCTGGCCTTGCTTCATTGATGGGTAGCAACGATACACTTTGCGGTAAACTAAACTCTGCATTTGAAAAAGCTGCTCCACAAGACTTTGTATTTGCTTACAACGATGGCTATGTTAGCTATGCTAATCAACCCGGTTTATCAAATGCACATGTATTTAATTATGCGGGTAAGCCATGGTTAACGCAGTATTGGGTACGCCGCGTAAGAGAGCAGGCCTATGGCGGTATTACTCCTGATTTAGGGTATGGCGGGCACGATGAAGATCAGGGGCAAATGGGCGCTTTAAGTGCTTTGATGTCGCTGGGCTTGTTCAGTTTGCAAGGCAATGCTTCTGCCACGCCTGTATACGAAATCACAAGCCCTATTTTCGATTACATTACTATCAAACTCGATCCTGCGTATTATAAAGGCAAACAGTTCGCTATTATCAGTCATAATAATTCTAAAGAAAACAAGTACATACAAAAGGTTCAGTTGAATGGTAAGGAACTAAATAATTTTTGGTTCACACACGAAGACTTTGCAAAGGGAGGTACACTTGAAATATGGCTAGGAGCACAACCAAATAAAGCGTGGGGTACAACAGCATTACCGCCTGTTGTAAGTGTAAAGTGATAATTTTTATGGTTCCGGCAATTAGTCCTTTAATCAACATCGTTGTGGCACTCACTTTTACTGTTGTTTCTTTATTCGCCTTGTTTTGTATTTCAAACAAGGTTACTAATACTACTCGTAAAACATACGCTTAACATCAAAAAATGCATAATAATATAGTAGTAGGTGTTGATATCGGTGGCTCTCATATTACTGCCGCTCTTATAGATCTTGATGCTCATAGCATCATTCATCATTCTATCATTCGTCGTTCTGTAAATTCAAAAGGAACTGCAGATCAGGTTATAAAAGATTGGGCAGGCGCTATTGCAAATTGCAAAGCATTTCATCCAAAAGCTTCTTGCAAAATCGGCATTGCGATGCCCGGCCCTTTTGATTATGAAAAAGGCATCAGCTACATTAAGGGATTAGATAAATACGAAGTCCTGTTCAACCTTAATGTAAAAGAATTGCTTGCACAAGAGTTACATATTCAACCTACAGATATTTATATGATGAATGATGCCAGCTGCTTCCTTAAGGGTGAAGTATTTGGTGGTGCTGCAAAAGGGAAGGATAATGTAATTGGTCTTACCCTTGGCACTGGCCTCGGATCAGCAGTATGGAAACACAATATGATAATAGAGGGAGACCTCTATTGCACTCCTTATAAAGAGAGTACTGCTGAAGATTATTTATCAACACGATGGTTTATCAAGAGGTATAAAGAACTTACAGGAAAGACAGCAGCGAATGTCAAAGAGATCAGGGATGTAATTCCTTCAGATGAAGCAGCCACGTTCTTGTTCACAGAGTTTGGAAGAAATCTAGGTATTGTTTTGAGTTCATATATAAAAAGGCACCAAGTAGATGTAGTTGTTATTGGAGGTAATATAATTAATGCATCAGGCCTTTTCATTCCGGTTGTAGAGAGTGTTCTGCATGAGCAATCTCTCAAGGTTTCTATCCTTAACTCCTGCTTAAACGAAGATTCAGCTTTACTGGGTGCAGGAAGCTTATGGCGTGAAAGTAAACGTTCTGTCAACAGCAGATAAATGTAGTTTAAGAATTTAAACGGTAAGTATTATTATTCCATCTTTTCTTAACGATGCCTATTGTTCTATCACCTTTAATAAATAATAACGAAAAATACATAAGCAATCCCTTCGGCTATTACATGAATAACAAGATAGCTACCGTGTTTATTCTTATTACAAAAGCGTTTACGAGGGTTGCATAAGAATAATAAATTTTCTTACCGGTTTACCCGAATTTGATGTAAAATGTGCTGGGAACAAGCGGCAAACAAGGTACACTCTCAATTATTACGGCTTCATTAAATAAAAGATTTACCTGTTTTTCGGCTTTTTATACGGCCCTTTCAGGTATCAGCGGATAGTTGCACTAAATGGATGCCGATTGCCCTCATTAGTTACATATAAAAAAACAGGGCACAACCAACATACCTGATAAGATCAAAAGACCACCAGGGATCACTATAAATCTTTAGCAGGAGATGTGTTTAGTAAGGCAATTCGTTCCATACAATTTTACAAGTACATGAAATACAAAATGTAGGTATCATGCAATACAATGGTTTAGTTAATTAACTAATTAGCCAAATGAATTGAAAATAACAATTACAGCACCAATATCATCTGCTTACATCAAACCTTTAATCCTAAACTATTTCGAAAAATGACTAGTAACATGAAATCAAGATCGGGGCTTTTTGCAGTGGCCTTATTCATATTTACCTTCTCTAATAATACTAATGCACAGCCAGGAGTTACTGCAAATTCACCCATTCAAATAGGGACAGATGGAAAGTTGTCCTACAATGCTCAAGCAAATGGTGACAGGGTTCCTGATTTTTCTTATTGCGGCTACATGCTTTCAGAAGTGCCAATACCTGATGTTGCGGTAAAAGTAATTGTACCTGCAATGGAAGGCGATGCGACAGCAAAAATTCAGTCAGCTATTGATTATGTTTCTTCATTACCATTGAACCAAGGTTTTCGTGGAGCGGTTCTTTTGGAAAAAGGAACTTTTGAAATTGCAGGGGGGTTAACAATACGTGCTTCTGGTGTTGTGTTGCGAGGTTGTGGTTCAAATAATGATGGTACAAGATTGATAGGAACTGGTGTAGACAGGGAAACATTGATTAAAATAACCGGCATTGATAATAGGGTAAACGGAAAATCGGTTCAGCTGGCTGATACCTATTTCCCGGTCAATTCCACAAAACTGACTTTCAAAAATACCCACCCTTTTACAGTCGGTGACCTGGTCATTGTAAACCGTCCGTCCACTAAAGAATGGCTTGAAAAACTAGGAACTGATAAAATTGGGATTTATGTAGATTACGATCTAACCAAATGGGAACCAGGCGACTTCGACCAGAACTGGTATAGGAAAGTAATTGCTGTTACACCTGAATCGATCACCATAGATATACCACTAACTAATTCACTTGATCCTAAATATGGCGGGGGCAATGTAGCTAAATACACTTGGGCGGGACAAATTAGAGATGTAGGTGTTGAAAATATAAAGTGTATTTCATCTTTTGACCAAACGAATAAGAAGGATGAAAATCATCGATGGATGGCTATAACCATGGAGAACGTAATTGATTCTTGGGTACGCCGAGTTGTCGCAGAACATTTTGTAAGTTCAGCAGTTGCAGTTTGGGAAACAGCGAGCCGGATTACCGTTGAAGACTGTAAATCATTAGCTCTTGTTGGCGAGGTCGGAAATCATCGTCGCTATTCCTTTCATACGGTTGGACAACAAGTGCTTTTTCAACGCTGTTATGCAGAATACGGTTACCATGATTTTTCAGTTGGCTTTACTGCTCCAGGACCCAACGCTTTTGTGCAGTGTTACTCATTTATGCCTACGAATTTTAGTGGTGCTGTAGGTGGCTGGGCAACTGGTGTACTCTTTGATAAGACTACCGTAGATGGTGGTATTATTAGTTTAGCTTACCGGGATGTAGATGGGCAAGGCGGGGGCTGGAGCGCAGCTAATTCGCTTTCCTGGCAAAGTAAGGCTGCTCAAATTCATATATCAGCCCCTCCAACGACACAAAACTGGGCTTATGGTAGTTTGGGCCAAGGTTATGGAAATGGTCAACATGAATTATCGCGGGGTTTTATAAAACCTGAAAGTCTTTTCTATGCCCAACTCGAAGCACGTACTGGCAAAAAATCTAAGGAAGAAGAAAAGATTTTTATTTATGACACTGAGCGTAATAGTGCTCCTACTCCAACTCAGGCAGCTAAATTAAGTGAACGAGCTAAATTACCAGACCTTATTATGGATGCCTGGATTGATAGCATGATTAGTAAATACCCCATTCATTCTGATTTGATGAAGGCAAAAAAAATCAATGAAACTGGGTTTCAGATATTAGCTAAAAAAACTCAAAATTCTCCTTCAATCTCAATAAAAAATGGATGGATCATGAGAGGTAATAAAGTTGTAAGTGGGAAAAAAAGTAGGACAACGATGTGGCGGGGAACAACCCGTAAAAGTGACCTTACCCACGCCTCACCGAACCTTGTTCGTTTTGTTGCGGGACGTACTGGTAGAGGGTTTACAGATGATCTGGACACAGTCGTAACTGACATGATTTGTAATAATGTTGTTACAATGCAAAGTTTTCCAGCCCTTTGGTATGAACGTCGTCGGGATGACCATGCACGTACAAGAAGAGCAAATGCTGATGTGTGGGCGCCTTTTTATGAGCAACCTTTTGGTAGAAGTGGAGAGGGTGAAGCATTTGACAGGTTAAGTAAATATGACCTAACAAAATGGAATACCTGGTACTGGCTACGATTAAAACAATTTGCTGACAAAGTGGACCAGAAAGGCCTGCTATATATCCAGGAGCATTACCTGCAACATAATATTATTGAAGAAGGCGCTCACTGGGCCGATTATCCATGGAGAGCAAGCAATAATATCAACAATACAGGTTTTGCAGAAAATACAGCTTATGCAGGAGATAAACGAGTGTTTATGGCGGAAGAATTTTATGATACGGCTCATTTCGTGCGAAGGCAATTACACCGGTCTTACATTCGTAAAAGCCTTGATAATTTCAAAGGCAACACAAACATTATTCATCACCTTGGTGTAGAATATACTGGTCCTTTACACTTTGCAGCTTTTTGGTTGGATGTGATTAGCCAATGGGAAAAAGAGAATAATCAGAACCTGATGGTAATGCTTCCAGGAACTAAAGATGTTCAGGATGCCATCCTTGCTGATTCAAAACTGTCAACTATTGTTGATGCAATTGATGTGTTACAGTGGCACTACAGAAAAGATGGTAGTTTATATGCACCTGTAGGAGGACAAAGCATTGCTACACGTCAATATGCACGGATAAACGATGTTGGAGAAAGCTCCTTCGGCCAGATCTATCGCACAGTTCATGAGTTTAAAACAAAATATCCGGAAAAAGCGATCATCTATTCCCGAGGTGGAGTAAAGTTTTCTGAATGGGCCGTTTTTATGGGTGGTGGTTCCCTTGCAAATCTTCCGGGAATGCAGGACAGCAGTTTTTTTCAGGATGCTGCAAAAATGGGACTGCCTACAATTGAAAACGTAGACTCTCTTCAATATGTGTTGGGTAAAAAAGGGATAGGGTATATTATTTTTTGCCAATCGGGTAAGCTAAAAATGAATCTACATGGGGATAAAGATAAGTATGACTTGAAATGGATAAATCCTTCCACTGGTGAAATACTTAAGACAAAAATGAAGGTTTCAGGATTAATGGTCAGCTTTATTAAAGCACCTTTTGATGGTGCTGCTGTTGCATGGCTAACGAGAAATAATTGAATAGGGCCTAAGTGATTTATATGTTATTTCAACCAAGTGTGAAAGCTGAATAGAGAGGTTATAGTATAAGTGAGTGACACAACGATGTTGAACGCTGGTATTGTGCCGGCAACACAAAATACTTGTAGTTATTAGTAATATTTTTTTTAATATACAGCATTTTACTTTAGTGAATTTATTGCCACAATATATAAGAATAAGAAATTAAAAAAGTTAGAGTGGGAATAATAAGTACTGCGAAGATTGCCAGGGACAAAGTTATTGCTGCGATGCAGAAAGGGGATTTTGATGGGGGTTGGGTGATAGAAGCTGTCTTTCAAAGTTCGGAGGGAAATTGTTGGAAGACTCTTCATACTAGATAAAGCAATGTATTTGGTATAGACAACCATGTTTTAAGGTTGGGACTTTTGAGGGTAACACGAGTTGCCTTAAAGCTAATTAAGCAGGATATGAAGCCTTGCTTCAATAATCATGAGTCATGCTGCATGTGTGCACAGGGTAGTAAAAGTGTATAAATGATTTCATACCTGAAGTTTGAGAGGTTAATAATTGTTACTGCATTTAGTCTATAATCTAATAGTTTGGAACTTGAGTCCGCAGATAAGTAGATACAATATCCAAGGATTAAACATAAGAGTTTCAACTAATTATGCCTTTTGCCTACAACTTAAAGTCTGTTACGTACCACAGTGGTAAGCTTTATTCTACATGGGCCCTCTGATTAAAAGGAAGTAGATAATTGTTATTGCTGATAAAAGTTTAGAATCTTAAAGATATTTATATACAAAATTTGAGTTAGCATGGGTAGAATGGTTTAATTAAAGTCTGATGACCTAATATCAATTCAACTTTCTTGTATACTTGCCTGACCATTTATTTGTTGCTTGTTTGGTTTTCCTTCAGATTTCTAACAGAATTGTGGTGTTTTATCTGAGGCATAAGTTTTATTAAATTTCCTGAAAATAAATGCAATGTTAGAGAGGTTTTTATTTTTAGCTGCAATCCTATTATCCTCATTAACTGGGTACACACAACAACCTGATACTCTCTTTTCGAAATTAGATAGTTTAGAATTAAGGGGTGATAGCGGGATCAATACTGATCCAACTGCATACAATAAAGCAACAAAACTTACGCCGAGAGTTTACTTTACTTTACTTGGCAGTAATTTTAAGCAGCTTGCCAATACGCCTTTTCATTTACAAAGGAAGGAATGGTCCAAGGTTGGAGTATTTGCTATTGTTGCGGGGGGAGTAGCAGCGGTAAACCGACCTGTAAACCGTTTTGCTATCAAGCTTGCAAATGAAAATAAACCGGTAGCTGAGGTAAGTAAGTTTGTAACGAATTTTGGCGGCCTTTATGAAGTTTATACACTTGCATGTTTGTATACTTACGGTTTGATATTTAAAACAGAAAAGGAAAAGACTACTACACTACTTGCTTCTCAAGCTTATATAATGGCGGGGGCAGTGCAAGTAGTTACAAAGTTTGTGACTGGAGCACAAAGACCAAACTACTACAACTCAGCTACTGGGAAAAATAGTTATACTTTTCATGGCCCTTTTCATAGGTTCAAATCAAATAAGACGGGAGAATCCTTGGGTAGGGAAGCTTATTCTTCCTTTCCTTCAGGCCATACCACAGCAGCCTTTGCAGCCGCAACTGTCTTTGCCATTGAATATCGCCAGAAACCCATCATTCCATTACTTAGCTACAGTACGGCAACATTAATAGGATTAAGCAGATTAACTGAGAACAAACACTGGGCGACAGATGTTTTAGTCGGTGCTGCTTTAGGATATCTAAGTGGTAAGCAGGTGGTGAACAACTACCATCGTTATTCAAAATTGAGACAGCCTGCAAAAAACAGGGGAGGAGAAGTTAGTTTTAATGCCACTTATTTTAACGGCCATATACAGCCCCAACTTACCTACAAATTTTAAAGAAGGATGCTAAGAGGAAGCGAAAATGATAATGATCAGGAGTGTTAAGGCTTAAGGGGTAATGAAAGAAGATTATTGGAAATTATGCTGGGCTTCAATTAGTACACCACTTGTCAGAAGACAGGAGTTATCAGCGCCTTATCAAAAAATTAAAACATTACATTAAAGGTATGTTGACGATCTGCGTACAGGTAAGCAATGGTGAACCCGCTTGCGTCGCAAATTTCTTTAACGACTGCAAGACCCAATCCTATTCCATCTGAATTGTTTCTTTTTTGAAATCTCTCAAAGATTTTCATTTTATCAAAAGACAACTGTGGACCGGAATTGGAAACTGACAATTTGTTTTCATTTAATATGCATTCAATTCTTCCACCAGGAAAGTTATGCTTAATAGCATTACTAAAGAGATTATTAAGCAAGATGTCAGCTAGCTCAGAATTCATCTTAATGCAGACGTCGGATAAGTTGTGTGTTAGTTTTAAATCCTTTGCTTTTAAAAGTTCATCAAACTGCAGGATCTTTTCCTCGATCAATCGTTTAAATTTGATGTTTTTGGGGTTTCCAAACTGATGATTGTCTATTTTTGTTAGCAATAATAGGGCTTGGTTTAGTTTAGAAAGTTTACCAGTTGCTTCATAAATTGCTTGTAGCTGATCCTCCTGGCTTTCGTGGGCAGACTGTATTAAGAGATCTAATTTAGACCTGATAATAGCGATAGGTGTCTGCATTTCATGAGATGCATTGTCTGTAAAGGCCTTCAGGCTTTCGTACTCGTTGCTGACTTTTTCGGTCATAAGAAAAACAGACTTGTTTAATTCTTCAAACTCCTCTACAGAGCTTTTAGAAAGAATTAACTGGCGGTGAGTATGCAAGTCAAAATTCTTCAGTTGGGAAAGGGTGTTAAAAAAGGGTTGCCATAACTCCCTTAAAACAAACCTATTTATGATGAACATCAGGATTGACAATACAATAAATATGGTTGCTGTAAGGATCATTATTAACCGCAACAAGTCTTCTGTTTCAACTTGAGATTTATAGACAAAAGCTTTATAACGAACCCCTTTAACTTCCACGGGGAAGGATAAGCGGCGATAGGGCTCATACTCTTTTTCTCTTTCGTCGAATTCAATTGTATTTATCGTCTCTCTGAACTGCTTTTTATCCCTTAATACCTCAAATTTTATCTGCTGGTGTTTGTAATCAGAGGCATGCGGTAAACTTTTGTTTGCATTAATAAAGTCAATGATCTCTTGTTCTTCAACCTTCAAATCTTTGTCGATTTGCTTTAGCAAAATGGATCGAATAATAAAATAGTAAACTGCGCTACTAACGAGCAGTACTATGCATGCCGTTATAATGTGAGCCCTGCTATATTTATTCAATAACTTCATTTGTCGGTAAATTTATAGCCCATGCCATATATTGATCTCACATAGTCCTGTGAACCTTTTTCAATTAATTTTTTTCTCAGGTTTTTTATATGAGTATAGATGAAGTCGTAATTATTGGCCATATCCATTTCGTCGCCCCATAGATGTTCGGCAATAGCATTTTTTGAAATAACACGACCTTTGTTTGCTATAAAGAACAGGAGTAACTCGTACTCTTTTTTTGTAAGATCAAAAGGTTCGTTTTTAAATGATGCTACTCGTGCTACTGTGTCAACGGAGATCTCGTTAAAATGAACGATAGTATTTCCGTCAAAATTCTTGCGTCGAACTATTGCAGCTATTCTTGCACTTAGTTCAGGCAGGTGAAAAGGTTTAGGTAAGTAGTCGTCTGCTCCTAATAGTAATCCTTCAATGCGGTCGTCAACAGAATTTTTAGCAGAAATTATTAGTACCCCCTCCAGTTTATTGTGTTTTTTTAAGTATTTTAAAATATTCAAGCCGTTTCCGTCCGGAAGAGTTATATCGAGTAGGATACAGTCGTAATTATACATTCCGATCTTTATTAAAGCAGATTCTAAATTTTTTGCTAATTCGCATACATAGTTTTCCTCCCTTAGGTAAGAGACCATGCTTTTAATCAATTCTTCCTCGTCTTCTATTATCAGAATTTTCACTACTTAACTTTTTACAAAATAAGGGCTGAATATTGAAGAAAAACTGAAGTGCAATTCCTAGCTGCATTTCTTGAATGAAAGGAGCAGAAAATTTTCTAATTAGTTTTTGTTTTGTTGCTACAGGTTTCCAACAGGATGTAACTCTAACTTTGTTAAGATTCATAAGTTGTCGAATAATTGAATACGTAGCATAGTACAAGTGTATAGTGTAAAATTTATGTATGGGTAACCTAAAAATCTTTATTCGTAAAAATGGAACCGCTTGTTTATTGACAATATATTTTATTTTTTCTTTTTTTACATGCGGTGCCCAGAACCTTGATATTGATGTATTGAAGAAATTGAATCTACATAGAAATCGTTCTTTGGATGGAATGTTTCGGAATGTTACAGATTACGGCGCACCTGTTGCCTATAGTATTCCCATGTTCTTATGGATAGTAGCAGCTATTAGAAAGAATAGGGGACTACAAAAAAAATCACAGTATGTTATCGCGTCGTCAATCCTGTCTTTGCTTAGCTCAACCCTCGTAAAGCATTTGGTTAACAGACCACGGCCATTTATTAGTTATCCTTTCATTGAAAACATATCAACAGGAGGTAGCCCTTCTTTTCCTTCTGGTCATGCTTCTGATGCGTTTACCTTAGCTATTGCAATAAGCCTGGCCTTTCCAAGGTGGTATATATTTTTTCCTTCCTTCTTATGGGCTATTGCTGTTGGATATTCCAGAATGCATTTAGGCGTTCACTATCCTTCAGATATTCTTGGTTCTATACTTATCGCTTTACTTTCTTCACTTATCTGTTTTAAATACTTAGGACAACCAGTGGGTTTAAGTATCACGAAAATATGGCGGAGATCCAATTGAAGTGTTATTGATTTGCCGCTCGAGTTGTAGTTTTATTGGCGGGTTGGAGAGCCCGTAATCCGGTTGACTGCTGTCTTAATTGGCTAGTTCCTAGAGAGGGAAACTTGTACCCTGTTGGCGGTCTTTGAAAATTAATGTTTACTTATTAGCAAAATGATGAAGATAATACTTAACTGCATAAAATAATCGAACAATAAATCTAAACGATTACTCTTTAACCTTCTAATTACAGTATTGGGAGGTATACTTACCAACAAAAAATTGCAACTATTATAAAACTTAAAGGTGCAATACTTGTGTCAATTTGGTAGTTTTTAGAAATTATATTAAATAGCTCAGATATGATGACTAGAGATGGGATGGCTCAATTACGCCCGATTCTTTGAAGTTAATTTCAGCTGACCCGACTAGTCTATCATTCTATTCTTAAACTTTTGTAGATTTTGAACTAGTTGCCTTTGATTTTTCATTAGGAATAATAACCGGTGATTATCTTTTGATAATCGTCAACTAATGTTTCTAATAACTTTACTGAATTACAAGTAAAATCAATGTTTATGTGGTGGATATATGCTTTGCTTTCTGCATTTTTTGCAGCCCTCACAGCCATATTTGCTAAAGTAGGGATCAAAGGGGTAGATACAGATTTAGCTACAGCCATTAGAACTATAATTGTTCTAATACTTGCGTGGGGTATTGCTTTTTTTAGGGGTGGTGCTTACACTATTCAAACCTTATCTAAACAAAATCTTATTTTTCTCACACTTTCTGGTATCGCTACCGGTCTCTCATGGATATTTTATTTTAAAGCACTACAAATGGGTAAAGTATCTCAGGTATCCGCAGTAGATAAATTAAGTGTAGCTCTTGCTATTATTTTATCAATTGTTTTCTTGGGGGAGCACTTAACTTTTAAAACTGCTTTAGGAGCGTCGTTAATACTAGTTGGAACTTTTGTTTTGATACGATAATTATACGAGGAGAATCTTTATTCACTTGATGTTTTCTTTACGTGTTTTAAGTAAATATTGTATATGATAAAGCCTGCAATTACGGTAATAGATATCGCTATCAGTCCATTTTTAAGTCGTTCCCAGTCTTCGCCTAGCCATGCTAATAAGATAGTTAATGGAAGTATACCAATAAATGTGGCTGCAATAAATTTAAAGTAGTTCATGTTTGCCACACCGGCAATAAAGCTAATCGCATCGTTGCTTGAAACGGGTGTTAACCTGACCAATATAACCGCCTTGTATCCATGTTTGTCAATAAGCCTGCGGACTTTGTCGCTTGTTTTCTGACCCATTAATTTTTCGGCTGCCTCTTTTCCCACAAACTTACCTATAAAGTATCCCACGGTAGAAGCGCAAAAAAGACCCGCCAAAGCAATTAAAGAACCCAAAATTGGCCCATAACATAAAATGGCAACCAGCATTAGAAACACTGTGCTGACAACTATCAAAAATAGCTGTACAATCATGGCGACAATAATAATGAATGGACCCCAAAAGCCAAAGCCGTCAACCCAAGTTTTAATCCTTTGCTTGTCGCCACTTGTAATTATTTCAAAACCACTATTTAAAAATTCCTTGAATGGCGGAAACATGAACCAGCACAATATTATCATTACAATAGTAGTAATAGAGATTACTAGTGGTAGTTTAGTACTATTTGCTTTAGCCATATATTATTAGAAAGTGTTTTATTCTTCTTTTAGCTCGGCTCTATTATAACTTTTTATTTTTTAATTATTTACCACAGAAGGCAAACTGCTTTCCTCCCTTTAAACTTCTGTTTCTCCAATGTGGCTGAACCTGTAAAAAAGTGATCATTTCTTTATCGTTTTGTGCAAAATTTACTAAAAACTTTTCATCTTTTTTTTCATATAACTTCTTTTGGTTGTCTAAATAATTTGAAGCGCATCTTTGACTAATCAGGCGCCTCAGTAGATGCTTTTAGCATACACATAAACTGCGCTAAATTTTCTTATTCTTTCCACCTCCCTGACTTTTTTAAATAGCGAATAGTTAAGTAATAAACCAATAATAAAGGAAGAATTAAAGCGAGAACAAAAGTTCTTTTTTCTGAGTTGAAATTAGTAAGCTGAGGGTACTTAAAAAGAATAATAAGGGTTATGCCTGTTAACCAGACAAACTGTGTATTGTATTCCTTTACTAGCCATCGTTTCCATGTAAAATGCATTGTCGCAAACGTTGTTGCAATTCCTTTTAGCGATGGAACCCACCGATTTACTCTATTGCAATACAACTGGAAAGCCTCCCCAAACTTATTTAACAAATATTTTTCTTCGGCCAGTACAATTGTGTGGTATATAAACATAAAGAGCGGCATGATGATCAAAACATAGAGCAAAGAATTTGAGAGCACTCCCACTCCCAAAAGCATCAATATGTTACCAACATACAAGGGGTTTCTACAGTGATTGAATATACCGGCAGTCACAAGTTCTTCAGCGTAAACCTTGCCGTCTTTTCCTCCTCTTATAATATAAGCGAGTCCTATAGTGGCGCCGCGGGTTAGCTGACCAGAAATAGTTATCGCTAATCCTATTACCAGTGGCCAAAGGTAATAATTACCGCCAAATTTATCCTCGCAGAACAATTGGGAAGAGGGAACAAATAACAGAAGATAAAGAATTATAAAAAGCCAGTTGCGGTATTTAAAAAAGAAATTTCCAATTGCTATCATAATAATTTTTTAGCGATGATACCGGTAAAATTATACCACTTAAAAAACACTTCGCAGTGTTCAAAACCTGCATCTCTTAGTAGAGTGATATTTTCACTTAGCTTATAAGGTATCAGCACATTTTCTAAAGCTTCACGCTTTTGAGAGATCTCCATCTCGCTGTAGTTGTGCCTGCGCTTCATGTTATAGTAGTATTTAATGAAGTCCCGGTTAAAGAGGCTATCTTCTGCAAGTATCTTCTCAACTATTATTAGCACTCCCTCTTTAAGCAGCCCATCAAATATTTGTTTGATCAGGCGCTCACGGTTCATGGGTCGTACAAACTGGAGCGTTAGGCATAGGACTACTACTGATGCATCCTTAATCCCTATTTCCTTATTCAGATCAGCTACTTCAAGATCAACAATACGTTTTGTTCCGATGGCATCAAGTTTTGTTCGGCATTTCTCTAACATTGCCTTCGAGTCATCAATCCCTACAAACGAAATGTTCTGATCAACACTTTGGTCCATATAGATTAGGGATGTACCTGTGGAGCAGCCAAGGTCATAAATTTTAGAATCTTTCGTTGCATTATCTGCAGCCAGTTCAGATACCATCCTTTGAATTTCTTCGTAAAAAGGGACAGACCTGTTTACCATGTCGTCAAATACGCCAGCGACCTTGCTTGTAAACTTAAAATCGAAAGGTTTAGCGTGCTCTTTAAAATAATCGTCTTTAGACATGTCCATCGTTTTATAAATGATCCCAGAATTTCTTATTCCAACACAATATCATCCTCATTCACCTTCGCTTCACCCAGTCTTTTTCTATCCTTTCCAAACCTCCAATAAATCAATGGCAGAAAAAACAGGTTCAAAATAGTAGAGGTTATCAGTCCTCCTACGATTACAATTGCCATCGGAAATTCTATTTCATGCCCTGGTTTGTTTCCGCCAATAATAATTGGCATCAAGGCAAGCGCTGCAGCTATCGCCGTCATTAATATTGGTGTCATCCGTTCCATTGCGCCCCGTACAATCATGTGCAGAT
>JAQBNN010000056.1 GCA_028288505.1 Segetibacter sp.
TATTACAGCTTAGTTTTGCACCCTTAGAGAAACAGGCTTAGCTCCTATTGTTGTTCCTGAAAGCCTTTCGTTGTATTGTTTAACAAAAGTAGGGTGACAAACTGAAGAGTTATAATGAATGTCGGACAATATTATGATGACTAATAGGATAGACAACCAGTCAATCCGTTGCAAACAAAGCGGTTTAGGAAAAATAATTAATGATGGCCAACAGGTTTACTGATACACTATTTCAATTAATAAGATCGCTTGAAAAATCCGAGAAACGGAATTTCAAGCTTTACATAAAGAGAAGCTCGTCTAAAGAAGATTTAAAAATCATTCAATTATTTGATGCGCTTGACAAGCTGAATGAATACGATGAAAAGGCACTATTAAAAAAGTTGCCTTCTATCGAAAAACCACAGCTTGCAAATCTTAAAACCCATCTGTACAAACAATTGCTGGCCAGCCTGCGTTTGCTAAAAAGCAATGAGAACATCGACATGCAGATGAACGACCAGCTTGATTATGCCCGTATCCTTTATAATAAAGGTCTTTACCTGCAAAGCCTGAAAATACTTGACAAAGTAAAAGAACAAGCACACTTTTATAATCAGGATAGTTTCTTAATTCACGTAATCTCGCTTGAGAAAAAGATAGAAACACTGCACATTACACGTAGTATGCAGGATAGGGCTGATCGCCTTACTGCTGAATCGCTGGAAGTTCACGAACGCAGGAGAGTTATAGTACAGTTATCGAACCTTGCACTACAATTGTATAGTTGGTACATTAAAAATGGGCATGCCCGTAACGAAGAAGATGAGAAAGGCGTAAAAGAATTCTTTCATATAAGCTTACCTCCCAATGCTTATCATGTAAAGGGGTTCTACGAGAGGCTGTATCTGTTCCAAAGCTATTGCTGGTACGCATTTATCAGGCAGGACTTCCTGATGTATTACCGCTACACCCAGAAGTGGGTGGACTTGTTTATTGCTCATCCACAAATGATGAACATTGAAACGGGACACTACATAAAAGGTATCCATAACCTATTAAACGCACATTTTGATCTTCGCAATTACGAGACGTTTGCAGAAACACTAAAGCACTTTGAAGAGTTTGGGGAAACGACATTAGCTACCCATTATGATAACTTTAGGGTGCAAACCTTCATTTATATCTACCAGGCAAAAATAAACCAGCATTTTATGCTCGGCACTTTTTCAGAGGGCCTTAAGTTAGTCCCGGAGCTCGAAGCGAAGCTGGAGGAATATGCACTATTCCTTGACAGGCACCGGATACTTGTTTTTAATTACAAAATTGCCATGCTTTATTTCGGAAGCGGCGATTATGAAACTTGCATTGATTACCTGCAAAAGATTATAAATGACAATGTAGACCTAAGAAACGACCTGCAATGTTATGCTCGTCTTCTACATTTAATGGCGCACTATGAGTTGGGGAACTTCGAGATTATCGAGTACCTCATAAAATCAGTTTTCCGTTTTATGGCAAAAATGCAGAACCTTACGGTTATTGAAGAGGAGATGTTCAAGTTTTTACGAAACTCCTTTAAAATGACTACCCGGCAACTTAAACCAGAACTGGAGAAGTTTCTGCAAAAGATAAAGAAGTTCGAAAAGAGCAGGTTCGAGACCAGGGCATTTGCTTACCTCGATGTAATCTCGTGGCTTGAAAGCAAAGTGAATCAAAAGACGATGGGCGAAATTATTCAGGCCAAGTATAAAGCAAGCAAAAGAAGCAAGCAGAAAGCAGCTTAAACCGTGAGCAAATTATCTTTAAAAAGAAACATTACCCCCGCTAGCATGTCTGTTTGGTAGGTAAAAATAAATAGTAGTGGTAAGAGTAAAGCAAGTACCCTCTCAAAAGCTGCATTGGACATAGCCACCACCTGTTTAACGCTTTCCACATGGTTTTAAAAAAATAGCCACCCTGAGGCGGCCACTTTTAATTATTCCTAATCTTTTATACAATATCCGTATCGGTGGTTTTTGTTACCGTTACCCTATCTGTACGGCTGGCTGTAGCACCGCTGCTATTACCCCTTAGTAAGGCAATTAGCAATAGAATGAAAACTGCCGCGCCAAGCACCCATACCCACGGAGAGGTATACCATTCACTTGTTGTTTGTGTTGTCGTTGTCTTTACTGTTGATGATGAACTTCCACTTGATTCGGAAGTGCCACCACTTTCCTGTGCCCATAATGCGGTTTGCATTAGCGCAAGGGTTAATAATGTAAAGATTGTTTTGTAACTAAAGTCCTTTGTTAACTGTTTCATGCAAGATGATTTTAAGTTATATAAATTAAAGATTAACCGTTGAAATACAAACGGTTAAAACCCCTTGCTTCTCTTCTTTCAACAACTGCGCCAAGCCATTTTACAATTAAAACAACATTTGCATTTCCGAATAATGTCATAATTGTGGAGGGCATTAATTTTGCCGCTCTTTACTTATTATTTAAAAGACTAAGATGATTTTTGAAAAGAAACCTGAGTTTATAATTGCGATTGGTGCGTCAGCAGGAGGTCTTAATGCAGTAACCGAACTTATTTCTCAAATACCCGAAGATATAAATGCGGCTGTTTTTGTTGTTCTTCATATGTCTAAAGTGGGGGTGGGAAGTTTTCTCATTCACCGGCTTCAAAAATATACCAATTACAGGTGTAGCCTGCCTGAAGACGGCGAAAAGATAGAAGCAGGCCATATTTACCTTGCTCCGCCAGACGAACACCTGCTGGTGGCCAACGGGGCAGTTGTGATAGGCAGAGGCCCCGCCGAAAACAGGTGGCGTCCATCTATAGATGTTCTTTTTAGAAGTGCTGCTGCTAACTATGGCAGCCGTGCAATAGGAATAATTCTAACGGGTTATTTAAACGATGGCACTTCAGGAATGGCCGCTATTAAAAAAAGTGGTGGCCATTGCATTGTTCAGGATCCTAACGAAGCTGAATATCCCGATATGCCTTTGTCGGTAATCGAAAATATGGAAGTGGATTATTGTGTAAAGCTGGCTGATATTGGAGCGATAATCCGGAAAATATCAAACAAAGAGGTGAACGACTCTAATACAGTTCCGCCTGAAGTAATTAGAGAGGCTGAAATTGCACAAAACGTGGCTACGGGCATGGAAGTAGTAAGCCAGGTGGCAGAAAGAAGCGTGTTTAGTTGCCCCGACTGTGGTGGTGGGTTGTGGGGTGTAAAGGAAGATGTTATAAGCCGCTATCGGTGCGCTATTGGCCACGCTTATTCCGAAGAAGACTTGTCTATTAAACAGTCAGAAAGTATTGAAGCAACCTTATGGGTTGCACTAAGAATGATGGAAGAGCGGAAGTCTTTATTAAAGAAAATTAGCGGCGATCAAAGTGCTAAAGGGTTTGCCAGAATGTCCGACAGCCATAAAGAAAGGGCTGCAGATCTTGAAAAGCATATAGATAAACTTAAAGAACTATTGTTTTCAGCACAAAAGGCTACTGGTTAATTTCAGCTACAAATGCCAGTTGGGATAGAGGTTTTGGTAGCGAACTTAGCATCTTCTAGCAGCCCCGGTTGTGTCACTCTCTTGTACTGTAACTTTTCATGGCATCGCAATGTAAATAATAAAGGGGCATGAGTTTCTTTTAACTAACACCCTTTTCACGTTTTGTCTCGCTGTTTTTTTGCAGCGTAATGCATTAATAGTACAAGAGTGCGACGCAACAATGT
>JAQBNN010000061.1 GCA_028288505.1 Segetibacter sp.
TGGTTGAAACCTATTTAAAACAAGCACCAGAAGCGCCGAATACAAGTGGCAATTTATTTACTCCGTCAGAATTCGGAACCAGCATTTATGGTGGTTGGAACACAAAATCAGATGCTGACGAACGAAAAAGAACGGTGGGTAGTGTTGCGCTTGTTGCAGGCATAGCTGCGGGCATTTTTTATTTGCTTAAATCAGCTCCCGCAAACAAAGCATCCTAATACTTAAATCGTTTGAGCTAAATAAGTTTGTGCACGCAGATACTAGTTGCTGAATAGAATTACAATCTGTACAAGAGTGCGACGCAACAAAAGCTTAATAGTACCTCCAAAGCTTAGTACAAAAAAAATACTCTTCCTGATTTAGCGTGTAGCCTAACAGAAAGAGTATTTAAATATTTGAACAAGAATTTAGATCAACTTGTCTGGCGTGATCGGCAACTCACGAATTCGTTTACCAGTTGCGTGGTAAACAGCATTTGCAACAGCCGGAGCGAAACCAATAATCGCAATTTCACCAAGGCCTTTGGTGCCCATTGGATTTGTATAAGGATCTTTTTTATCAACAAACAAAACCTCAACATGAGGTACGTCCGCATGAACTGGTACGTGGTAATCGGCCAGGTTATTATTTACATAGCGGCCGAAGCGATGATCAAAAATACCTTCTTCCATAAGCGCCATTCCAATGCCGCCAACTACACCACCAATCATTTGACTGCCTGCTGTTTTCTTGTTTACGATCTTACCCGCATCAGCAACTGTTACTGCTTTTTTCACCCTCACAACACCTGTCAGTGAATGCACATGCACCTGTACAAAGTGAACAGAAAATGAGTACATAGAATACTTACTTCTTTCGTCCCCACCTTGAGAATCTTTCGTTAGCTCAATTTGTGGAAGATTGCTTTGCTTTAAAACCTCGGTGTACGAAATCTTTTTTGCTGAATCTGTTTTTCTTGAAATTGCGCCGTCTTTAAAACTCAATTCCTCGAATTTAGCATCCTTTAAAAACGAGCCTTCTTTAGCTGCCGCTACTTCAAGCAACTTCTGTTGCAATGCAATACAAATATCATAAACTGCAGACCCTAAAGTTGATGTAGTTGTAGAACCGCCTTGCGTAGGCCCGGGAGGCAATGAAGAATCACCAAGATCAAAAGTTATTTTAGATGGCGACAAACCGAGCGTTTCGGAAGCTATGCCGACCATTGCAGTTGCAGTACCAGGGCCGCTGTCACTTACGGCACTCTGCAATAATAAAGTCCCATCGGCAAGCAAAGTCGCTTTAGCTGTTGCTCTTCCACGACCTGCACCAAAAGTTCCTGTGGCCATTCCGTATCCAACCAGCCAATCGCCTTCACGCATTGATCGCACCTTTGGATTTCGTTTGTTCCAACCGATTGCTTCAGCGCCTTTCTCATAGCATTCTTTCAAAAAGTTGCTTGACCATGGCAACTTACGTTGCTGGTCCATTTCGGCATAATTCTTTATACGAAACTGAACCGGATCTATACTCAATGCATACGCCAATTCATCAATTGCACATTCTAAAGCCCAGGCACCAGTGGCTTCTCCAGGACCACGCATCCACGTAGGTGTACTTTTATCAAGCGCAACAATTTTATAGTTCGTGTTTACATTAGGACAGGCATACATGAACTTGCTCATGTTCACAGTACCCTCAGTAAACTCCTCGTAAGTAGAAGTTTCAGAAATGGCTTCATGTGTTATTCCCACAAGCTTACCATCCATTGTTGCACCTACCCCCATTCGTTGGCGAGTATAAGGCCTGTAACCAACCATCGTAAACATTTGAGGACGAGTAAGCACTAACTTAACCGGCCTGTTTACTTTTTTTGCTGCAAGAATAACTGCAATAACATGCGGCCATGTTCGTAAAGCCGAACCAAATCCTCCACCAACAAAATCTGCAATTACCTGTACATTTTGTTCCTTCAATTTAAACGCATCCATTATACTTTTTTGCGTTGCCTTTACACCTTGCGTTTTATCGTACACTTTCACTTTATCCTCCGCTTCCCACACAACTGTTGTTGCGTGTAACTCCATTGGATTATGCACTTCAATTGGCAAAATATATTCCTGTTCAACTTTTACAGGCGCAGTTTTATAAGCATTTGCCTCACCTCTCACATAGTCTTCAAATCGAGGTCCTTTTGGCCTGTTTGCCTTATCCTTATTTTCTTCAACGTCAGTTTCATGCTCATCTTTATCATATTCCGTTTTCACCAACGTGGCTGCATACAAAGCACGCTCATATGTGTCTGCAACTACAACAGCAATTGGTTGCCCGGCAAAATATACTCTCGCATTCTGGAATATTCTAAAAGGCTCTCCACCTGTAGGTGGTTTTGCAGGGTTGTCGCCGGTATCATAACCAGGAACTTTAGGTGCATTGCCATGATGTATAATTCCAATAACTCCCGGCGCTCTTTCCGCCTGTTTGGTATCAATATTTTTTATTCGCCCTTTCGCAATGGTGCTTTCAACCAATACTGCGTGGCTTAAATTTCCTAAATTATATTCTGCCGCATATTTTGCCGCCCCCGTTACTTTCTGCTTACCATCTACACGATCCAGCGCCCCCGGTTTACCTTCTGAAAATAGATTTTCCCACATAAAAGTATTTTATAAGTATTGCTGGTAATTTTTTGATTACCGGCATTTATCTAAATATGATTCATCGTTGTGTCACTCACTTGTACCGCAACGCTTTATTCAGCAACTACACCAGTTCTTTAAACTGAATAGTAGCATTGCTTAAACTTTTGCAGCAGCAGTTTTCAAAGCATCAAGAATAGCATTTTTACCCATTGGTATCTTAAAGGAATTGTATTTAAATCCTTTAGCTCCCCGCATCGCAATGTCTGCTGCCTGTTTAAATGTTTCTTCAGTTGCCGGTTTGCCAATTAAAGCTTTTTCAGCATCCAATAATCGCCACGGTTTATGAGCAACACCACCCATTGCCAACCTTGCATCTTTAATTGTTTTACCACTAATATTTAAAGCAGCAGCCACAGACACTAAAGCAAAAGCATAAGAAGCACGGTCCCGAACTTTTAAGTAATGAACATTCTTTGTAAAAGGCCCATCAGGAATTTCAACTCCCATAACTAACTCACCCTTTTCAAGACTGTTATCTTTCTCAGGTGTATCACCGGGAAGTCGATGAAAATCTTGAAAAGGAATTCTACGATTTCCTTTAGGGCCATATACAAGAACACTTGCATCTAAAGCAACCATTGCAATCGCCATATCACTTGGATGAACAGCAATACATTTATCACTCCAACCAAAAATGGCATGCATACGATTAACACCCTCTAGCGCACCACAACCCGAACCTGGCTCCCTTTTATTACAAGGAAGCGAAGGCTCATAAAAATAAAAGCAACGAGTACGTTGTAACATATTGCCCCCAACAGTTGCCATATTTCTTAATTGTGCAGAAGCTCCAGCTTTAAGGGCAAGAGACAATAAAGGATGGTATTGAGTAACCAACTTATTTTCCGACACATCGCTGTTCAAAGCAAGTGCACCAATATGAAGATTGCCTGTTTGCTTTTTAATTTCCTTTAGTGGAAGGTTATTAATATCAACTAATTTTTCAGGAGCCATCACTCCTTTCTTCATCAGGTCAATTAAGTTAGTACCGCCAGCAATAAATTGTGCATTAGGGTCTTTGCTTAAAGCATCAATAGCTGCTTTAGAAGTTGAAGGTCTTAGGTAAGTGAATTGTCTCATACTTTTTTCCCTCCTTTTTTAACTTCCATTATAGCATCAACAATGTTTGGATAAGCGCCACACCTGCAAATATTTCCACTCATATATTCCCGAATTTCAGCCTCAGTGTCTGCGTGTCCCTCACGAATACAAGCTACCGCACTCATAATTTGTCCTGGCGTACAATAGCCGCATTGAAAGCCGTCATGCTTTATGAATGCTTCCTGCATTGGGTGTAGTTTATCACCCTTTGCAAGTCCTTCGATCGTTGTAATTTTTTTGCCTTCCTGCATTACAGCTAAAGTCATACAAGAATTTATACGGTTACCATTTACATGTACGGTGCAAGCACCACATTGTCCGTGGTCACAGCCCTTTTTAGTTCCGGTAAGGTGAAGTTGTTCACGCAGTAAATCAAGCAGCGTAACCCTTGGCTCGATAGATAAACTGTGCTTTATTCCATTTACATCAAGTTGCACAGAAACCTCTTCAATTGCCGATGCTACTTTCTCATCCCACTCCTGCTGCGCGGCATTTATAACAGCCGAAGGTGTAAGAGCAATTGCAGCGAGTAGAGAAGATTGTTTAAAGAAATCACGCCGGGAAGCCTTTATGTTTTTACAGTTTTCATTTTCCTGCATAACGCCAGTTTATTTGCCATAAATATAGTTTTAATGTAATGAACGAGGCCTTTAAACACGCCTTTTCTTAATTAAAATCAAATTACCCAACCATTCGTGCAATAAAACCACCTGAAAGTTGTTAAAATAAAAGTGCTAACTGTTTTTTAAGTTCACAATAAGGAAATCCTCCTTACTTTACATCGTATCATAAAACCTGATAAAATCACCATTTAAACGAAATATATGAACTTGAGAGACGTGTTATTGATCCTTCTAGGTGGTAAAAAACCTACCCTGATTCCAATTCCTGTTCAAAACAATCAATCTAAGAATTAAATTTAATTGTTATAATAAAGGAATAATTTAAAAGCCCCAATTAATTGGGGCTTTTGCTTTCCATTAGTTTCGGGCAACACAATATAGCATTAAAGGCTTATTGGTTTCTTGAGCTTTTTTGTTCCCCGCATTTGTTTTTCATATCGTCATCCATGCGTCGCTAACTAACAAAGCTTAATATGTTCGGGAAAGTTACAGTGGCGTTCATAAACAACAATAGCAGAAGTAAGAACTTCTGCTATTGTAAATCATTTTTATTTGCGTCAATATTACGTTGGGTTTTTTACACCTGCTTCCATATCATCTCCTGGCTGTGGTTCTGCTTGTTGAACTTGTTCGTCATCGTCGTCTGGTAGATTGTTATTACTCACATTACTGGAGTCTAATCCGCCACTAAAAAAGTAATGGGAAGAACTGATAATGTTAACGTTGTTCATAAACAATGGTTTTATATATTAAACTTACAATAAATAATCAAAAAGAAGAAATAAATTGTATATTTATTTAATGTAATCTTCGACTACTAGCCTGAAGTTCTTCCTCAAACCCGACCGGCAAAATTCTTTCAGATAGTCTTACTCAACATTTTGCCATTCTTATTGCTACAGCCCCAATTCATTATAAGATGATAAAGATTTTTTGTAATATAGGTAATCAAATCAATCGCATGAGAAAGGGTCTAATTACAATCTTTGTTTTAATGAGTTCGTTTTTATCCTACGCACGAATAGGTGAGATCGATAGTTTGAAGCAATTATTGTCTACTGAGAAAGTTGATTCTAACAAGGTAAGGTATCTATGGAATATGGCAGCCGCCTACCAGATATACAAGCCTGATACATCGATGCGACTGGCAGAGCAAGCTTTAAGCTTATCAAGAAAAATTAATTACCCTGAAGGTGAATCTAAATCTCTCAACCAGCTTGCTAACGCTTTTAACAGGGTAGGAAATTTCTCAAAGGCGCTAGACTATTACATACAAAAACTTCGAATTGATGAGAAAAGAAAAGACCAGCGAGATTTGGCAAGTTCATATATAAACATAGCAACTGCCTACTCCCAACAAGGAGAGTATGCAAAAGCCTTAAGTTATGCAATCCTTGCAGACTCTCTTATCATCTATAAAAAGATAAAAGGCCTTCGGTTTTACAACTTATTGAACATTGGAGACATTTATGAGAAGTATAATAAACTGGACTCTGCGTTACGCTTTACAAACAGGGCTTACGAGGTAGCCGTAAAATCCGGAAACGAAAACCATATTGGAGCAAGCCTCACTAACATGGCTAATATCTGCTTAAAAAATGGAAGTACCGATCTTGCTATTTTAAACTATAGGAAAGGGTTGCCATACCTTGAAAGAACTAACGACGAAGAATTTATTTGTGAAAACGCACTGGGTTTTGCAAGAGCTTTTCAAAAAAAAGGCATTATGGATTCGTCTTTATTTTATGCTCGTAAATCTTATAATATCGCAGTTAAAGACGGCTTCTTAAGCAGGGTACTCGAGGCCAGTATTTTTTTAAAAGACTATTTTAAAAACAAAAATATTATAGATAGTGCTTACCAGTACCAGGAGCAAATGATTTTAATAAAAGATACAATAAACAGCAGCCAAAGAATTAGGGCAGCACAGATAATATCAATGGATGAACAACAAAGACAGAAAGAACTTAATGAATTACGCATGCAAGACAAGGCAGAAACAAATAAGCGGTTGCAATTTTTGGGAATTGGTGTGCTTATTCCGCTCATTTTTTTACTATGGATGTATTACACAAGGCAAAAAGTAAAACCCCGCCGGGTAGAAATATTAGGCGTTGTATCCCTACTGTTACTCTTCGAATGTATTTCGCTCTTATTGCATCCCTTCGTGGTTGAAATGACTTTCCATATTCCCATATTAGAACTGCTCGTATTCGCCGTAATTGCTACCCTATTAAGCCGTACGCACCACAAATTCGAAAAGTGGGTGGTCTCTCACCTCACACATCAAAAGCAACAACAGCCCCAGGAAATTATCGTTTAACTACTCCAGTCACCGTTTATTATCACCTCTTTTTAAAATTATTTAGCCAGCATTATATCTCGTGGCAGCATCGTTGTGTCACTCACTTCAACTGTTTTCTAATTCTGAGAAAGAACATGGCAACAACCATCGCA
>JAQBNN010000163.1 GCA_028288505.1 Segetibacter sp.
CAAGCTTAACAGAGAAATCTTCCTTGTTGCGGCCTGGTGCTAATACTTCAACGTTATAACCATTGTCAACCTCGGTAATGTTTACCGGAACGGAAGCATACTCGTTAGCTGGTTTGTTCCAATTAGACGGCAATGAATTGAATAACTCGTCAAATACATTGTTCAAATTTCTTGAAGCGGGATGTGTTTTTGTAAGTATCATAGTTTTAAATTTTTTCGTTTCATTAGCTTGTCCAAACAATATACCGATGCTTTTTTTCGGAAATTTTGCTAGTTTTGTAGAAGAGAAGAAGACATTGTGTCTGCAATATTTACAAAAGCATGACATTTTTTCTTCTTTTTCTGATCTTTTAATTTCCTACTTTTGTAGCAGAAATTGTAGAACAGATAAATTAAAAGAAACATGTATCCAGCAGAGATAGTTTTACCAATGAAATCGGAGTTGACTGAGAACGGATTTGAAGATCTGACAACCCCTGAACTCGTTGATGAATTTTTAAATAAAGAAGGCACCACATTAGTAATGGTTAACAGCGTATGCGGTTGCAGCGCAGGTAGTGCCCGTCCGGGTGTATTAATGGCCGTTGCTAATAGCGAGAAAAAGCCCGATAACCTTACCACCAGCTTTGCCGGTTTCGATACCGATGCAGTTAGGAAAGTAAGAGAACATTTAATGCCTTACCCACCATCTTCGCCAGCAATTGCGTTGTTTAAAGATGGCGCATTGGTTCATATGATTGAAAGGCACCAGATTGAAGGTCGTTCAGCTCAAATGATAGCTCATAATCTTATTTCTGCTTTTAACGAGTATTGTTAAGCAGTAAAGTTTCTGTCCATTTGGTTTTTGCCATGGATGGGTTAGTAAATATCCTCCTCCTTTTCTAAGGAGGAGGTTTTTTATTGCGTGTTCTGTAAAGTCAAATCTTCTGTTTAACATTGCACCTAATCTTTCATCTTATTAATCAAGCATGTATCCTAACTTATATTTTGCCTTTAAAGACCTTTTTGGTGTTGAACTTACAGGATTGAAACTGGTGAATTCATTCGGTTTTTTTGTTGCAATTGCATTTGTTATTTCAGCTTACGTACTAACATTAGAACTGCGGAGAAAAAGTAAATTAGGGCAACTCTCTTATAAAGAGGAAAAGATTGTGGTTGGAAAACCAGCAACGCTTTCTGAACTTGGGTTGAATTTTTTGCTTGGGTTTATAATGGGTTATAAACTCGTAGGTGCTTTTATTGATCGTGAAGCGCTTGTTGATACCCAATCTTACATCTTGTCGTCACAGGGAAATGTTTGGGCCGGGCTTATTGTCGGCGGGATCTTTTTGTTTCTTAAATGGCAGGAAAAAAACAAGCTAAAGCTTGATAAACCCGAGGAAAGAACGATTAGAATATGGCCGGAAGACAGGGTAGGAGATATTGTTATTTTCGCCGCAGTATTTGGTTTTGTAGGGGCAAAAATTTTTCACAACCTCGAAAACCTTGACGAACTGATGGCCGATCCGGTCGGTTCATTATTGTCTTTTAGTGGTCTTACTTTTTACGGCGGGCTTATTTGCGCCACCATAGCTATTTGGATCTATTGCAAAAGGAACAATATGGCGCCTATTCACGTTGCTGATGCAATGGCGCCAACTATGATGCTCGCTTACGGACTAGGAAGAATTGGTTGCCAGGTTGCCGGCGATGGAGATTGGGGGATCGTAAATAATAATCCAAAACCTTTTAGCTGGTTACCCGATTGGATGTGGTCTTTCAACTACGCACACAATGTGTTAGGCGAAGGTGTACCGATTCCCGGTTGCCAGGGTCCTTATTGCGCTGCTTTGCCTCAAGGCGTTTATCCAACGCCTTTTTACGAAATTGTCGCTTCCCTTTTGTTGTTCGCCTTCCTTTGGAGTATCCGCAAAAAAATAACTACGCCCGGTGTAATTGCTGCCATTTACCTCATCGTGAACGGGATCGAACGTTTTCTAATAGAGAAAATCAGGGTAAATACAGAGTATCACTTTCTAGGATTGTCGCCTACCCAGGCCGAACTTATCTCGTTAACGATGATAGTAGTTGGAATTGGACTTTTAGTTTACTTTAAATCCAGGAAAAAAACGATCACAACTTCTCCAGCACGATAAATTTTAAAAGTATTTTTTGGGATCTCACTGCAGTATTGATAGCCACATTGTTGCAGGGCACTCTTGTACTTTCGGTAATTCTACTCAAAGACTTTTTGCCAATGCCATCCTCACAGCAGAGGAAATGCGGATCTTTTGACGATGAACTTAATACCCCCACCAGGGGAAATTTATTGCATAAGGAGCATCAGCCCCTTGTCTGCCAGGCAATGCCTAGGATTTCCGAAACAGCCAGGCTTTTTTCAAACAGGTGTGTGAAAACCTGGTGCAATAAAAGACCACAAAAATTAAATCTAAACGCATGCCAGCTAAAGAAGAATACAATCAATTACTAATTAAAAATAGCTCCCGCTATAACTATATTTGCAAAAATTAATTGTATGCCATCTTTCGACATAACCAGCAAGGTAGACCTTCAAACTTTAGATAACGCCATCAATACAGTAAAGAAGGAAGTTGAAAATCGGTTCGATTTCAAAGGCAACCATGTTAAGATCGAACTGAATAAAAAGGATTATAAAGTTGATATCGAAGTGGAAAGTGAAATGAAACTCGACCAGGTAATCGATGTAATGATCAGCCGAAGCATGAAGCAAGGCATTCCCGGCGAAGCTTTTGACTTTAGCAAAGAAGCTTTCCAAAGTGGCAAAATTGTAAAAAAAGAAGTGCCCGTACGCAACGGCATAAAACAGGAAGACGCCAAGAAAATTGTGAAAGCTATTAAAGACAGCAGCTTAAAAGTGCAGGCGCAGATAATGGACGACATGGTGCGAGTGACCGCAAAAAAGATTGACGACCTGCAGGATGTAATTGCACTATGCAAAGGCGGCAACTTTGGAATTGCTTTGCAATATGTGAACATGAAAGCTTAGAAGAAGCTTAAAGTAATTTTAATTTTACAACTAAGCCTCAAATTGTTTGGCTGCAATGCTACAAAAAGGTACTTTTGCGCGTCGAAATAAAAAAAACAGCATGGCAAACCCCATGCTATATATAAACAAATCGTTATGAAACAAGGTCTTCACCCGGAAAATTATCGTTTAGTGGTTTTTAAGGACATGAGTAATGGTCACAGTTTTTTAAGCCGCTCTACAGCCAACTCAAGAGAAACCATTCTTTGGGAGGATGGTGTTGAGTATCCAGTAATTAAATTAGAGATTTCTAATACATCTCACCCGTTTTATACTGGCAAAAACGTATTGGTGGATACTGCCGGACGTATTGACAAGTTTAAGAAGCGTTACGCTAAAAAATAAGTTCCCCCTTTATCAACTATTTAGGACCCCTCAATTTGAGGGGTTTTTTAGTTTGTGGGAGGTACTAGGTTACAAGGTTTAGTAACTCCGGTTAATCTTCGTTGCGTCGCATTACGTTCATCTTTTCTGCTACAAAGATTCTTTTCCTGCGTTTGTTTGAAATTTTCTAGCCACTAATGCTCAATAGCACTAAGTTTCACTAGGGCTTTGTAGAAAGTTTAGAACCATACGCAGCAACTGTAATCACCTAGGCTTTGTCAGTTTTCTATATGCCTTTGTTCTCCAAGTTTTTCCCTCAGAAGTGCGCAGTCTACTCCATCTCATCTCTTTATTCCAGCGATTTAAAAATGTATTGGTCATCATATTCAATTTTAAACTTGCGAAGAAATCCTTGATACTCTTATGAAAAACGTTCTCTTTTTATGGTGGATTTCCTTATCTTAAACGTACTTTGCAACTGCTTTCACCTGCGAAAGAGAATAGGAGAAAGCGCCGTATCCTTCCTGCCACTAAAGGAAGAAGGAGTAAATTTTTGTTTGTTTATCCATTCTGACGATTCTCCCTTTACCAGCCTCATCAAGTCAGAAAGAGATTGAGTAGGCCTGAAACCTATAGAACATATGTAAATAGTCAGGCATGCTGTTAATCGCAAGCATTTTGTGGGTGTTGTTTTGCAATATGCCGGTAATGTATTGGTGCAACCTCTCTTTCCATTGAGGCATAATAAACGCAACGCGAAACATACACAGCAACAATGGCATGTATGTGAATTTGGGTAAAAGTGTTAGCCATTTTTTATTTCAAGCCACGTAGTGTTTTGCCCCTACGGGGCATAAAACACTACGTGGCTTTGCTAACGACCATTTGCCCCTACAGGGCATTTACGACTATAGAGGTTTCGGAAATAAAGCGTCTTGCTAATTCCCTGTAGGAGAAAAAGGTGGTTAGGAATAATGTTTGGCGATTATAATTGCCCCTTAGAGGCAAAACTTGATACGGCGACACAAACAAAATGCAACGCGCCGTATTGCGGACGAAAAGGATTGCTATTGACCTTTTACCCCTACTAGGCATGAATGAGTAGGAGGGTGTGCTTGTGAACGATCTTTAGCCCGCGAATGCTGTTTATTAAAACATGTTCGGAAAACTCATGTGATCGCTACATGTCCTGTAGGGGCAAAACCTAATACGGTGGTGATTACGATAAAAATGAAACCTGCCGCACGACGAACGAAAAGTACAAGAGTGCGACGCAACGATGCCAAATAGTATTCCTAAACCCTGGTACATAAAAAAAGCCGCTAAACTTGTTAGCGGCTTACCCAACATTTAAGTCGGCAGATTATATCTTATGGATCAGCCCGGTTAGGCGATACTAACCGAAGGCTTCCATGAACTATCTGTAGATTGCATGAATACCTCCTTTTCTTTGGTGAGGAATAAAGTTAGCAGAAAAACTGAAACGATAAACACAAGGAATTTTTCTTCTTAAATTTTTAAAGATTTCTTTGCAATCTTATTTGTGTTATAATAAGGTAACATCGCATGTTGAAGTAATTAAGCTTTTATGCCGGGAATGTAAACAATTGTAATATATCTTTGCGGGCTTCATTTCTTTGGACCAATTAAAAGAAAATGAGAGGAAAGGGCAGGTTAATTGTAACATAAAACGAGGGGAAGAATCAATGGAAAACTTTCAACATATACTGATAGCAGAGGACGATACCGACGATTATAAATTTTTTATAGAAGCGTTGGAGAAAATATCGCCCGATTTTATGGTGCAAAGAGCAAAGAATGGTCTGGAGTGTATTAAAATGCTGAAGGAGAACCCTACATGGGATCTTATTTTTCTGGATTTAAACATGCCATATAAAAACGGGAACGAATGCCTGAAGTTTATTAAAGAAAGCAAGCAGCTTGCAGAAATCCCTGTAATTATCTACTCCACTTCGCATTACATTAAAGACATAGATTACTGTTTTAAAAATGGGGCGCAAAACTATATTGTTAAGCCTGAATGCGGCAACAAGATGTTCGAGATTTTGAGTAATGTATTTTGCCTTTTGGCTGATAGAAGCAGTAGGCCAACCAAGAATACTTTTGTAATAAGAATTGGCGCCCCGAGGGATAATGATGAACAGTTTAAAGACTCAGAAATGTCATTATAGAACAACGCTTTTGTTTGTAACCCAGCCTGCACTAAAAATTATTTCTAATGCCTTCCTCAACTCTTTCATATTGCTGGGTTTAATAAGGAAATGAGCAGCTCCTAAATTTTTGGTTTCTTCCATATCTTCAGGGGAAGTAGAAGTGGTAAAAATAATTACAGGAATATTCTTTAACTCGTCGCTTTGTTTAAGCCGGGTGAGGCATTGTTTTCCGTTCATCCGCGGCATATTAAGATCAAGGAAAATTAAATCGGGTAGCCTCTTTTGGTCCTTAAGTATTTGCAATGCTTCGTAGCCGTTTGCAGCTAGCGAACATTTTATAGAATGGTCTATTTCTGCCATTGCTTCAGCAAATATCGCTTTATCGTCTTCATCGTCATCAACAAGTAAAAGGTAGAGATCTTTGTTCATCAAAAAAGTTAAGTGCTGAGTATCAAAAATAATAATTGTAGTTATTGTGTATGATTAAAATAGTAGTTTTAAAAAAAAGATTTTTAGGAGTTATTAGTAATGGAAAATGAGGTTGTTTTAAAGATCGGTGATAATGAGAACACAAGCAGGCCTTTTCCTATTGTAGCAATAGGAGCTTCGGCAGGGGGTTTAGAAGCTATTATAGAACTTCTGAATAATTTGCGCCAGGAAACTGGGATGGCTTTTGTATATATTCAGCACCTCGATCCCACACATAAAAGTGCACTTGCTGACATTCTGCAAAGATCTACTAAAATGAAAGTGGTTGAAGTGAGGGACCAAACACCTATTAAGAAAGACCACCTATTTATTATTCCTCCTAATACCAACTTATCAATAGTTGACGGCGCTTTTAAACTGGTTGAACGATTAAAAAGGCCGGCAAAAGATGCTCCGATAGATTGTTTCTTTCTTTCACTTGCAGAAAATCAAAAAGAAGGAGCGATAGGCATAATCCTCTCGGGTATGGCTTCGGACGGTGCTTTAGGATTGAAAGCAATTAAAATGGCAGGCGGACTAACGTTTGCACAGGATGGAACTGCTCAATTTGAAAGCATGCCGAAATCTGCAATTGCAGAAGGAGGAGTTGATGCAGTACTATCTCCTGGGGAAATGGCAAAAGAATTAGTAAGACTAAGCGGCCGTCCTTCGCTACTAAGAACACTTTTATTTGCTGAACCTGAGGGCGAAGACATAAAATTTGCAGAAGCAGAAAGTACCGAGATTAGAAAAGAAGACGTAATTCGAATTCTTAGAATTGTTAAGGCAAAGACCGGCGTTGATTTTACCTATTACAAGCAAACTACTATTCTTCGACGCATAATTAGGCGAGTTCTTTTACATAAGCTCGAAAATGTTGCTGAGTATATTGAATATCTGTTGAAAAATTCAAACGAACCGAACCTGCTTTTCCAGGATCTTTTAATTAATGTAACCCATTTCTTTAGGGATCCCGAAACTGTTGACTGTTTAAAAAAAGAATTGCTACCACAGCTTTTAAAGAACCGATCCCGCACCAATCCGCTTAGGATCTGGATCCCTGGCTGCTCTACAGGTGAAGAGGCTTACTCTTTGGCTATGCTTATTCTTGAGGAGCTTGAAGGAAAGATTGTAAATACTCCTGTACAGATTTTTGCTACAGATCTCAGCGAAATTGCTATCTCTAAAGCAAGAGCAGGTATATACTCAACGGCAGATGTTGCTAATATTTCTCCAGAGAGGTTAAACCGGTTCTTTACAAAAACCGACGGCTACTACAGAGTAATAAAGATGATAAGGGATTTATGTGTGTATGCCCCTCATAATGTTATAAAAGATCCGCCCTTTAGTAAGATTGATCTTATCTCGTGCTGCAATATGCTAATATACCTTGACAGCACTCTGCAAAAAAAAGTATTTACCAATTTTCATTACGCACTAACTGAAGGTGGGTATCTCATTTTAGGAAAATCAGAAACAGCCGGAGCTTCAGTAGAGTTGTTTACGCAAGCCCACAAGAAAGCTAAGATCTACACTAAAAATACTAACGTAGCTCCAAAGGCTAATATTGAGGTTGAAGTTGAAAAGAAAGCACCAAAGATAATAGCGCGTACTGCAGTAAGAGACGAGAAGCAAAGCCAGCCAGCTAATATTGAGAAGGTGATAGACTACATCTTTGCAGAAAAATATAGTCCGGCCGGGGTTGTTATAAACCACAGTCTCGATATTATTCACTTCCGCGGTGCTATCAACCAGTTCCTGCACCCAGCACCGGGTAAAGCCAGTCTTAACCTGCTTAAAATGATAAGGAGAGATTTAGAGCTGGAGGTGAGAAGTGCGACGACAGACGCTATTAAAAAAGGCGAGATAGTGCGTCGCGACGATTTAGAAATAAACGACAACGGGGTAATTAAGCACGTGGCTTTTGAGGTAACTCCACTTGATAACTATACAGGTGAAAAGCTACTTCTAGTCGTTTTTGAAGAGCTAAAAGTTTATTCACCTGTTGAAACGGCTGCTACCCAGTCTTCGGATAAAAGGGCGAAACAACTGGAAACCGAATTAATGCTGATGCGTGAAGACGTACGAGGTATTATTGAGGAGCAGGAAGCGGCAAATGAAGAACTGCAGTCGGCCAATGAAGAAATTGTATCCAGCAACGAAGAATTACAGAGCATAAACGAGGAGCTCGAGACGTCCAAAGAAGAACTCGAATCAAGCAACGAAGAGTTGCTTACTATTAACCAGGAATTGCAGGTGAGAAATGAACAGCTTTCGGAAGCTCAAGAGTACACCGAAGCTGTTATTGAAACTATACGTGAGGCAGTTTTAATTTTAGATGGTGAGCTGCGGGTAAAATCTGCTAATAAAGCTTTTTACAGGATGTTTAATTGTAAAGAGTTAGACACGGAATCTAAAATGATCTTCGAATTATGCCAGCGTAGATTCGATATTCCAGCCCTGCGCCACTTCCTTCGAGAGGTATTACCCGAACGCAGCCAATACAACGGTTTTGAAATAAAACACAAATTCGATGGTATAGGAGAAAAGGTTTTATTGTTAAGTGCAAGGCAGTTAACACAAAAGATTTATGGCCAAAGGTTTATCCTGCTAGCTTTTGAAGATATAACTGAACATAGGATTGCAGAGAAATTACTGGAAGAACGTGAAGCGTGGTTAAGAAATATGACCAACAATGTGCCTGTAATGATTTGGGTTGCCGGCCCCGATAAAAACTTTAATTACTTAAATAAAACCTGGCTTGCCTTTACTGGACGCACCCTAAACAAAGAAACAGGAATAGGCTGGACAGAAGGTGTGCACAAACATGATATTGAACTGGTATTAACTACATACCACAAGGCTTTTGAAGAAAGAAAGCCTATGGAGATTGAATACCGCATGAAGCGACGTGATGGAGAATACCGCTGGATGTTAAACAGCGCAGTTCCTACTTACGATGCTGATGGACATTTTACAGGTTACACCGGCACTTGCACTGAAGTGCATGATAAGCGAATAATACACCAGGAACTGGAAGGGTTGGTAAAAGATCGCACCTTCGAGTTGCAGGAAGCAAACGCAAACCTTTTGAGGTCTAACTCGGAGCTAAAACAGTTTGCCTATGTGGCCAGTCACGATCTGCAGGAGCCCCTTAGAAAGATTATTACTTTTGCCAACAGGTTTAGAGAAAAGTTTATAAAAGATCTTCCCGAACAAGGCAAAGAAACGATTGACAAGATAGCTTTTTCTGCAGAACGAATGAGGCAGCTTATTTACGACCTGCTTAACTTTACCCGTATTTCCAGCGTAGGTAAAAATTTTGTAACTACAGATCTTAACGAAATAATTAAAGAAGTACTAACCGATTTCGACTTGCTGATACAGGAGAAGAAGGCTGTGGTAAATATTGGAAACCTGCCGGTTGTAAGGGCAATTCCTCTGCAAATGAACCAGCTTTTTCATAATCTCGTAAGTAATGCCCTCAAGTTTGCTGTAGAAGATCCGGTGCTTACTATTGCCTCACGGTCAATACCAAAAGAAGAGGTACTTAACCACCCTGATTTGCAGCCCAACTTAGATTATTTCGAATTGGTTGTAAAAGATAACGGCATTGGTTTCGAACAAGAGTTTGCCGACCAGATCTTCGTCATCTTCCAACGTTTAAACGATAAAGAGCAGTTCGCCGGTACTGGTATTGGCCTTGCACTTGTTAAAAAAATAGTGCTAAATCACCGGGGTGTTATTTATGCAACCAGTAAAGAAAATGAGGGTGCCGAGTTTCATATCATACTACCGGTGCAAAATGTGTAAAGTTTTAAACTAGGTAAGTGATAGAATAAAAGAGATTTCTTTTGAGCCGGGCGGCTGTAATTCTATTAAACATTGTTGCGTCGCACTC
>JAQBNN010000192.1 GCA_028288505.1 Segetibacter sp.
ATCATCGTTGCGTCGCATTACGTTCACCGGTAAACCATTGGGTATCTTTTCCCGCAATTATTGTTAGAAGGCCTTTTAATTTACCTCCCCGTTTCTTCCGGCGTTGCTATAATTCTATCACTCTTCTTTCCCTACTACTTGTAAACGAAGCTTCAATTATTTTAATCACTTTCATTGCGTCTTCGGGCGATACTGGTAAAGGACCATTGTTGCGCAAAGCATCGTGCAACTGGTTGAAATAATACATATAGTTACCATGTTCTGTAGGAATATGTTGCCTTATGATGGTGCCGTCTTTTTCGGTATGTAACAAGCCCTCGTTTCCTGCTGGCTCTACGCCCCAGTTTTCGCTGCCCGGTACTTTTCCTGCCTGCAAATCTGCTTCCTGTACATCAACTCGTTGCTTTATAAACGAACCTTTTAGGCCGTGAATAACATAAGCAGGGGCAGGCTCTCTTGCCGTGTACGTTGCTTTTAGCCGCACCCTTTTGCCTTTATAAATAAGCAACACTTCAAAATAATCATCCACTTTAGCAATAGGACGTAGAATATCAATATCAGCAACTACAGCATTTGGGTAACCAAACAATTGAATGGCCTGGTCTACCAAATGAGAACCCAGATCGTACAGTGCACCGGTTGCTTCTCCTGGCGTTTCCTTATGCGCTTTAGGGCTCAACTCTTCTTTAAAACGATCGTAATGAATTTCTGCTTCTACTACATCACCCAACAGGTTTTCATTGAGGAGTTTTTGTATTGTCAGGAACTCGCTATCGAACCTTCGGTTGTGGTATACGGTGAGCTTTAGGTTATTCCTTTTGGCTAGATCTATAAGTTCCTGCGCTTCGTAGGCATGGGCAACAAAAGGCTTTTCTACAACTACGTGCTTGCCTGCAAGCAATGCTTGTTTGGTGAAGTTATGATGGGTGTAGTTAGGCGTATTAACTACAACCAACTCAATTGAAGGATCTGCAAGCAACTCTTCATAAGTATCAAAAGATTTTACCGAAGGATAAAACTCGGCAGCCTGCTTTTTACTTCTCTCCCACACCCCATAAAATTCAAATCCATGGTGTGCTTGAAGAAATGGGCCATGAAAGACTTTTCCTGACATACCGAAGGAACATAAGGCCGTTTTTATTGGAGCTTGCATAACAAAAGGTTTTTATAGTAAGTGCTAAAGAGAGGTTCTAAAGCTGAAGCAGCAGAATAAAGATTTGCCGTACAAGTGAGTGACACAACGATGCTTAATCTTTATTCTGCTGCTGGTAAAAAAATAGTCAAAAACAACTTATCTAATATCAGTAAGATGAACAGGATCCATATCAGTATAATCCCTGTTTTCGCCGGCCATTCCCCAAATAAAAGAGTAACTGGCAGTACCACACCCCGAGTGAATTGACCATGGCGGAGAAACGATTGCTTCATGGTTGTCAACAAACATGTGGCGGGTTTCCTGCGGGTGGCCCATTAAATGCAAAACGCGCTGGCCCTCTTTTACATCAAAGTAAAAGTAAGCTTCCATGCGCCTGTCGTGTACGTGAGAAGGAATCGTATTCCAAACCGAACCGTTGCTTAAAACGGTAAGCCCCATAACCAACTGGCAGCTTTGAATACCTTGCGTGTGAATGTATTTATAAACAGTTCTTTCGTTGGCAGTATCAACACTTCCAAGGTTTAGCGGGGAGGCTTCTTCCTTAGGCATTTTACGGCTCTCGTAACTTTGGTGTGCAGGACAGCTTAGTAAAAAATAAACTGCCGGGTTTTCGGCATCGTCGCTTGAAAAGTAGACTTCCTTAATGCCTTTGCCAACATAAACACAACCCAATTTTGCTATATCGAAAGTTGCTTCGTTTGTTTTTATCTTTCCAGGTCCACCTACGTTAATAATACCCAGCTCTCTTCTTTCTAAAAAATAGTCAGCACGTAAAGCGGCGTCAGTAGGCAAAGCAACTTCTGTTCTTACGGGCACCACTCCACCCACAATCATGCGATCGTAATGTGTATATACCAGCGTGCATTTATCTTGCTGCATCATATTCTGGATCAGGAAATTTTCCCTTATCTGGTGCGTATCAAACTGCTTTGCTTCATTAGGTCCTATAGCATAACGGTGGGTCATAATAAAAGGTATTTAAATAATAGAAGTTATATAATGAAAATAGAGGCGCAAAGATAATTGTTTAACCTCCTAAACAAGGTGCACTTTGTTACACCATAAAATAAAAACGGTTCAACCGGTTTAAGCAATTGAACCATTTTACAAAGTGTAAACCATAAATTACTCTCCCGGAGTCGCCTGCCTGTGGTCCTTCACATATTGTTCTACGACAGATGCCAGGTTGGTTCCTGAAGCATAAATGGCATCTCTTAATTCGTTTGCGCTAACCTCAAACCGATCCATCCAAAGGTGTAAGTCTTCTTCTTTTTCAAGCGTTATCCTCTGTTCCTCTTCGTGGTTATCATTATCTAATTTCTGCATGATGCTTTCTGCCATATAGTCGTTTCTGGTAAGGCTGCAATCCCTATGCCATCGCAATTATTGCACCGTCCATCTTATAAGTGTAACGCATTGTTTTCTTTGGTCCGTGCAGTATATCTATAGGTAACATCGTTGCGTCGCACTCTTGTACCGCATATCGTCCATCAACTTTTTCCAGCAGATTAATAAGGGACGTAAATGTAAAAAGGAGCACGATGCCGGGTTGGTTCAATCTTTTTATATCTAAGAAAAACAGAAGAATGAGTAAGCAATTATATACAACGCTAAATAATGGAACACAAATGCCACTGCTAGGATTAGGCGTTTATGAAATGCATAAAAAAGAAGCAGAACAAGCAATTGAAACAGCACTGCATATTGGGTACCGGCTTGTGGACACAGCAACAATGTACCACAACGAAAGCGAAGTTGGCAATGCGGTAAGAAACAGTGGCATCAACAGGGACGAAATATTTGTAACTACCAAAGTCAACAACCCCGACCAGGGATATGATGCAACCATGCGTGCCTTTGACCAAAGTATGAAAAAGCTGAATATCGACTACATAAATTTATACCTGGTCCACTGGCCAATAAAAGGCAAAAGAAAAGAAACATGGAAAGCATTAGAAGAGTTATACAACAACAAACAGGTTAGAGCAATTGGAGTGGCTAACTACTTGATACCCTTTCTGAAGGAGTTAGAAACTTACTCAAACATAACTCCCGCTGTAGATCAAATGGAGTTTACTCCATTCTTATTTATGCAGGAGGAATTAGAATACTGCAAGCAAAGAAAAATACAACTGCAATCTTATACCCCACTTACAAAAGGAGAAAAACTAAAAGATAAACGCATTATTGGGTTAGCAGAAAAGTATAAAAAAACACCTGCACAAATAGTTTTAAGATGGAACATACAACATGGTGTTTCTACAATACCGAAATCTTCAAACGAAGCAAGGCTAAAAGAAAACTTTGACATCTTCGATTTTGAAATTAGTGAAGAAGACATGCAGTTGATGGACACTTTTAACGAGAACCTGCGCCTGGTAGGAGATCCTTTAGCAATGCTCTAATAAGATTAGATTTCCAAGTACTCTATATAAGAAGGCCTGCGTTTGCGGGCCTTTTAATTTTTTATACAAGGAAAGTTGTAATATTACTTTCAACCATGAACAAGCTAATCTTACGCATTGGAGCACTGCTGCTGCACCTTTTACTCAACATTGTAATCGTTTCCTGGCTAACCAACTTTGATATCTCGGGCAGTTGGATAACAGTAGTGGCTTTTGCTGCCGCACTATTTGTTTTGTTGGTGCTCTTCATCAAACACATCTTATCCTTTATCAACTTCTTAAAAAACTAACAACATGATCGGGCTTATTTTTTTCATCATTATATTTTTAATTGTTGGCTTAATGTTACGGGCTTTCAGAAAGAGCACTTACGTTAGCGATAATGGCCGTATAGCTGTAACCAATTCATGGAGAATAATTGTTGCCGCAGTGGTAGCACTTGTAATTGTGGTATTAAACCCCGTAGAAGTTGAAAGAATTGATGCAGGTCATGTAGGCATAAAGGTTAGCAACATTGGCGACAACAGGGGCGTTGGCAAAACGGAATATGTTACAGGTTGGGTCTTTTATAATTCGTGGATCTCAAGAATTTACGAGTTCCCAATTCACCAACAACATATTGATTTTGAAGAAGCAGACATTGTAACAAAGGGCGGCTTCAGGGCAACCATTAAGCCATCATTCAACTATTCCATCAATGCTGGCAACGTAGGTAATATGTTTCAAAACCTTCGCGTAGGTGTAAAAGAAATGGAACAGGGCTGGCTTAAAAACGCCATCATTGGTTCAGTAAACGATGTTGCTAACAGGTATACCGTCGACTCTATTTTCAATCACCGCGAAGAATTCGAGTCAGCTATTGTAACAGAATGTAATAAGCGTGTAACTCAATGGTTCAACGTGTCGCAGCTGCGAACCAATATTGTTCCGCCAAAGGAAATATCAGAATCTATAGTTGCCAAAACAAGAGCAATACAGGAAGTACAGGTTGCAGAAAACCAAAGGCAGGTAGCCGTTGCCGAAGCTGAAAGAAAGATAGCCGAAGCAAGAGGCGATTCAGCAAAAGCAGTTATTGAAGCAGCTGGTCGTGCAGAAGCTATTAAAAAAGAACAACTGTCATTAACGCCACTGTACATAGAATACATTAAGATTCAAAAGTGGAGCGGACAAGTACCTACAACTGTTGCAGGCGGCAACAGCAGCTTTTTAATTGGCTTAGACAGGAAGGGCGATTAAGAAACAATCTTTATAAGAAACTAATAGCTCTCTCTACCTTCGCGAAAAATAGTTAGAAAACCTCTGTTCTTTCATGTCAACTATTCAAACAAAGATTTGCATTATTGGTGCCGGACCCGCTGGAGCAACAACTTCTTTATTCCTGGCAAAAAAGGAGATACCTCATTTAATATTAGATGCAGCCGACTTTCCGCGAGACAAAGTTTGTGGTGACGGACTTGATCTTAAAGTAATACGTGTACTAAACCAACTCGATCCATCATACACTAACGAAATTCTTACTGATCCAAACTTTGCTAAGGCCTGGGGAGCTACCATAATTATTTCTAAAGACAAAAAGAACAAGTTTAATCTAACGCCCACTACTAATGGTTATCCTTTTTTCTTGGTAAGCAAAAGGGCTTACTTCGACAACTTCCTTGTTTCAAAACTCAACCCTACATACGCAGACTTTCGGCCCGCAACTAAAGTGAAAAAGCTTACGAGAGAAAATGATAAATGGATCATTATTGCACAAACCGAATCAGGAGATTTAAAGATACATGCAGACTTAATTGTAGGCGCTGATGGAGATCACTCAACAGTATTGCGAA
>JAQBNN010000193.1 GCA_028288505.1 Segetibacter sp.
ATCATCGTTGCGTCGCAATCACTTCAACTTTAGCAGTTATGGCAACTTTTAAAGACTGTATTAATAGAGTTACCTAGTATCGAAAGCAAACAGGGTTTTCCCTCCAACTGCTAATACTGTTTAATAAAACGTTCACTTCAATACACAATAATAACCCTGCTATTATAAAACTTTCCCGTCTGTTTAAGTTTAAATAACCTGGAAGATATTTTATTTCAACCTTTCTGTTACTGACAACCAATTATTTAAAGGGCTTAATTCTTGTTTTCTAGACTCTATTCATTCGTACAAATGCCTATCACGCCTGATTTAAATGCACCATACGGCTCTACTGACGTTGATCTATTATACCAATAGAAAAAGGGGACTACAATGCTCTTATTGAACTTTACAACGCTTATGCTAAAGCCATATTTTCCTACATTCTGCCTATTTTACCAAACAAGGTTTTAGCGGCTCAAGTATTACAACAACCGATGCAAAAACTCAGGCATCACCCTCACGCTTACAACCCGAGACAAGGGTTCTTGTTTACATGGCTAATGAACACGGCGAGGAATGAAGCGATTGATAAATTGATCAGTACCGGTACTTTTGATAGTGGAAGTATTCCTAACAATTTAAGGTGGATCGAGATTACCAATATTCCCGCCTTGTTACTCCGTCTTCAAAAAATAGAGAAAACAATATTGGCACTCTTATACTATTATGGTTGCAGCATTGGTGAGATAAGTAAGTATTTAAAGCTTCCATTACAAATAATAAAAAGCAAGAAAGAACAAGCATTAAAAACATTACTTTTCTTACTCCCTGCTGAAGCACAAACAGCATGAGAACACAAAGTAATTATACAAATGTGTTGAATTTTGGTAAAAAGTACAAGAGTGCGACGCAACGGCTGTACAATAGAAGTACCTCACCCTGGCTCAAAAAATTTTTCTAGAACTTGTTTAACAGGATAAAATTTATTACCGAACAGATACTATAATTAGTCGAAATCGATTTGCCTGGTTTGCCTTCTCCCTGTTCTGGCTTCCTTAATTAGTTCCCTAACTTTTTTCAACTTAATATCAATTCCATTCTTAATAGAAACAGAGGAAGGTTTCACTTCAACATCAGGCATTATCCCTCGTCCGTTTTTTGGCAGCGCTGCATCAATTACTAGCCGATAAAGTGGAAGAGAAACCCGAATTCCTGTTTTTGGTAATTCAATCATCGGAATGTGCATGGCTGTATTACCATAAGCTCCGCCTCCTGTTTCTTCACCTACAACTGTTACATTCTGCTGACCTTTTAATGAACCTGTAACCAAAGTTGCCGCAGAAAAAGTATAACCGCCCGTAACCACGTAAACATCCCCATTAAAATGATTCCTGCTTTTTGGCTTGAAATAATGCCTCTCAAAAAATCGAAAGTGTACCCGGCCATCGTTGTATTTCTTTCCGCTTACATGCATGCTAAGCCAGTAAATAAACCAGGGGTTAATATGTGCTTTAAAAGGCATTTTCCTGCTAAATGCGGCCACCGTATCTGCAATATGAAAAGGAGCATTCACCATGTACTGGAGTAGTCTCGTGCTAGCTAAAACACTACCCCCGCTGTTTTGCCTTAGGTCAATAACAACGTTCTTTAAATTCTCCTTTTTAATTGTTTTAAAACTCTTTCTAAAGAAACTTTTGAGCTTGCCCTCGCTAAAGGTGTTTATTGAGAGTATAGCTGCACTAAGGGACGTGTCAACGGCCATATTCCTTTTGCCAAGCAATGTCAGTCTTCTAAATTCCTTCCTGGTTATATTAGGTTGATCGGAAGGCCTTTTTTTATTTAAGGTGTCGATCTGGTAGGTGTGATTTTTAATTGTTGTTGTTGCGGCTCTTCCAGTAGTGTCTATATAATTTACAAGATATTGGCTATCTACACCAAAAGTGTTTTTATAGTAAGCAGGAAAATTAAAGCTCACAAGCTGCTGCTTAAAATTCAGTCCATAACCGTCAGTACTTATTACCTGAAAAAGACTATCAAAAATTTCCGCGTTCTTTCGGTTATTAATGCCGGTAATAATAGTACCTCGTTTTAAAAGAGAATCCTTCTGGTCGTAGTTGTAAACCACAGCCGCGCTGTCCTCCCAAATCTTAAGCGACAAGGGAAAGTGCGGCAACCTTTTCGTGCTATAATAGCGATTATATTTTTTTGAATTACGTACTGCTGTATGTCCACACCGGATCTTACTAATTACCGCTGCTACCCTGTTTTTAAATTCGTTCTCAGTAAGCGAATCAGTTAAAGAAGCATGTGCCTGCTTAAAAAAGTAGTTAATAGAATGTTCGGGTGTATACCAATAAAGGCTGGGATGGTTTCTTTCCAAAATATTTTGCAGAAGCCTTAATTCGTATTTTAAAACGGCGGGGCTGTACTTCCCTGGTTCAAATTTCGAAAGCTTAATGGTAGTACAAGAGGCTGCTAAAAACAAAACCAGGATTAAAAAAAATGGCAAGCTCTTTTTCACCTGTGCAATATAGTAATCCTGTTGCCTATTATTCAGCCAAGGCAGCAATAGAAGTTATTTCAACGTACATTTTTTTATCGGCACATCGGCACGGAACTGGTTGGTTTGTTCTCTTAAAAGATACCACTACACTCATGCCTTCTTTCTTAAAATTGTTAGTTAAGTTGTTTGGCACCTCTGCGGTTTTATCAACCATTAGCACCCAACCAAGGCCGTCAAGGGTGGGGTCGCCCATAAAAGCAACAGTAGCATTTACACCTTTAGTTACAGGTCCAGTGGTTAATTTATTTTCATCATTATTTGGATTAACAGCTTCTTTGCTACAGCCCACAAGCATAACCAGGAAAGTAGGTATTACTAGTAGATTTTTCATGGTTTTTGTTTCGTAATAAAAAACAAAAGTTGGACCAAACCACCTGCTATTGCTCTTGAAAAGGGTTCCAGCCTTGTGCTGTTAGCTTATGGGTATTGCCCCCTTTTGTAACAATATGGGGTGCCTCTTCAAAATCCGTCATATACCCAATCACCGAGATTTGCTCATTCAAAACAATCTTTTCATGATCGCTTTGGTGGATGGTAAACAGTAATTCATAATCTTCTCCTCCGCTTAATGCGCACGCTGTGGGATCTATCTCTAGTTTATACGCAAACTGTTTAGCCTGGTCGTGTATGGGTATCTTCTCTTCGTATAGTTTGCAACCCACCATGCTCTGTTTACAAATATGAAGGATCTCGCTGCTCAGCCCATCGCTTACGTCAATCATACTCGTAGGTAGAATACCTGCGTGTTCAAAAAATTCAACTATATCTTTTCGGGCTTCTGGTTTTAAAACGCGGCCAACAATGTAATCTTCGTTTTCAAGGTCGGGCTGTATGCCTGGGTTTTCCAGGTAAATCTTTTTCTCTCTTTCAAGCAAAGTAAGCCCAAGGAAAGCGCCACCGAGGAAGCCAGAAACACAAAGCAGGTCGCCGCTTTTGGCGCCACTTCTTTTTACAATCTTGTCAATGTTTGCTTCACCAATTGCAGTTATACTTATTATAAAACCTTTTTGCGACGTAGTGGTGTCTCCGCCTATCAGGTCTACGTTATACTTTTCGCATGCAGCATACACACCTTCATAAAAGTCGTTTAAAGCTTCTAAACTAACGCGGTTGCTTAACGCAATACTGAGGGTAATGTGTGTAGGCGTCGCGTTCATCGCGTATATGTCACTCAGGTTCACTACCACGCTTTTATAGCCCAGGTGCTTTAGTGGTGTATACATAAGGTCGAAGTGAATATTTTCAACCAACATGTCGGTAGTAATCACTGTTTGTTTTCCAAACTGGTCAATAACGGCAGCATCGTCTCCAATGCCTAATATTGTTGAAGCTTGTCTTATTTCGTTGTTCCTGGTTAAATGATCAATAAGACCAAATTCACCCAGCGTTGCTATTTCAGTACGGTCTTCCATTGTAGTTTTTTTATTGTGTTTTGCTTTGTATTGCAACCAGCGATAGTAACGCTATTTAGCATTGTTGTGTCACTCACTTGTACTTTTAGTAATCAATTCAAATGGTAAAAGGTCGGCATCTGCAACTCTCTTCATCATTCGATCTCTTTCCGGTTCTGTTACCATCTATTGAGATGCTCAATAATGAAAATCAAGTACAAGAGTGCGACGCAAGTAAAGCCAAATAGTAGCAATGCCGCACGGCTCAAAAATCTCTTTCTACAGCCTTACTTACTAACTGTGAAACTTAGGCTTCGCCTTCCACTGCCCGTTAACAGCTGAGATCAATTCGTCGTGAATTTTTCCGTTGGTAGCAACAATGCCGGGCTGGTACGGCGAATAATAATTGCCGGCAAAGTCAGTCACTTTTCCGCCTGCTTCTTCAACAATTAAAAAACCTGCAGCGCTGTCCCACGCATTTAATTTATGCTCGTAAAAACCATCAAACCTTCCTGCGGCAACCCAACACAAATCGATCGCCGCACTTCCCAACCTGCGAACAGGAATGCCGGCGCGAATGAATTTGTCGAAGACATCTAGCGGGCCATTAGGCGTATCTAAATAAGAGTACGGAAATCCCGTAACCAGGCAACTGGTCCCTATTTCCGTTTTATTACTTACATGAATTATATTTTCATTCAAGGTTGCCCCAAATCCTCTTTGCGCAAAAAAGAATTCGTTCATCAAAGGATTGTAAACGGCACCTAGAATCATCTGGCCGTCTTGCTCTACTCCAATACTTACGCAGCAAATAGGTATTCCGTTGGCGAAGTTTACGGTTCCATCAATCGGATCGATTATCCATTTAATGCTGCTATCCATAGCCAGTTCGCCAGCCTCCTCGCTTAATAGATAATGATCGGGATAATCTTGTCTTATAGCTTCAAAAATCGCTTTTTCAGAAAGTGTGTCGGCCTCAGTTACTAGGTTGTTGATCCCCTCTTTATTGCTGATCTTGAAGGTCCCGTTAAAATATTCCTGTAATACTTTAGCGCCTGCAAAGGTGGCCTTTATTAAAGTTTGTTTCAACATCGTGCAAATATACGTGTACAACAGCCATACCCTTTTTTGCGGTAAGTAATAAAAACTCGTATTTCGTAGAAATAATACCAGTAAAATCAAGTTGAAACTATCCATAATTATAGTAAACTTCAATGTAAAATATTTTCTGGAGCAGTGCCTTTACTCGGTAAAAAAGGCCATTAAGAACATTGAAGCAGAAGTAATTGTGGTGGATAATGCTTCGACAGATGGGAGCCTGCCTTACCTGCAAGCGAAATTTGACCGGGTAACTTTTATAGGTAATCCAAAAAATACCGGCTTTGCTTCAGCCAATAACCAGGCATTAGAAAGTTGTAAAGGAGAGTATGTCCTCTTCCTCAACCCGGATACTATACTGGCTGAAGATACACTGGATAGCTGCCTATCTTTTATAGATAAAAACCCAGGTGCCGGAGGGTTAGGAATAAGAATGGTGGATGGCAGCGGAAATTTTCTACCCGAAAGCAAACGATCCTTCCCCACACCATTAACCTCGTTTTTTAAATTAGTTGGCTTGAGTAAAGTATTTCCAAAGTCTAAATTAGTTGGCAAGTACGCCTTGGGTTACCTTGACCAACGCCAGAATCACGAAGTAGATGTACTTGCAGGCGCATTTCTTTTAGGAAGAAGAGAACTTTTACTAAAATTGAAAGGTTTCGACGAAACGTTCTTTATGTATGGCGAGGATATCGATTTGAGTTACCGCATACAAAAGGAGGGTTTTAAAAACTACTATTTCAGCGAAAGCTCGATCATCCATTTTAAAGGAGAAAGCACCAGGAAAGGAAGCTTGAACTATGTAAAAATGTTCTACCAGGCTATGAGCATTTTCGTTGAAAAGCACTATGCCGGTGGCAAAGCGAAACTCTTCCAGGTAATACTACAATTGGCTATATGGGCAAGGGCTTTAGTTGCGGCTATTGCGCAGCTTTTGGTCAAAATTCGCCTTCCACTTTTAGATGCTATTATAATTTTTGGATCTTTTAAAATGGTAAACTGGGCCTGGATAAAATATGTGAGAGGTGGCGAAGGCTTTATTGAAGAAATCGTAAATGTTTCGCTGCCCGGGTTTACACTGGTGTTTTTAATAAGTGCAACATTAGCGGGCATATACGACAGCAGGTATAAGCCCATAAAAGCTTTGTACGCAGCGATTGTAGCAACGGTAATTATGCTTGCTGGTTATTCTTTGCTACCTGAGCAATATCGTTTCTCAAGAGGAGTAATACTTTTTGGTGGAGTGGCTGCAATTATCTTCATCACTTTTTCTAGGTGGGTACTACAAAAAAATGGACTGGTAAAGGATGATTATGAAACCAGCAGGCAAAACAAAACCTTAATAGTAGGAAGCGCACAGGAATACGAAGAGGTGCTACAATTATTAAGAAATGCTGGTTTGGAAGAACGCGTAATCGGACGAATAGCCATTAACGGATCGAAAGAAGATGCAGTAGGAACACTCGATAAACTACCTGCCCTCCTATTAAATTTCCATTCGAAAGAAGTAATCTTTTGTACTGGAACCCTGAGCTATAAACAAGTGATCGCCTATATCCAAACCTTACCGTCAGATATAGAATTACGTTTTCACGCGAAAGGAAGCGAAAGTATTATAGGCAGTACCTCAAAAGACAGCAGTGGCGAAGTTGTGGCCCTTGAGGGGAATTACGCTATTAGCCAGCCTTACCAGCGTCGCATGAAACGAATTGTGGACCTCGCTGTTGCTCTCACTCTTTTGATCACGTTTCCTGTCCATTTAATTTTTGCAGGTCCCGCTTCAGTGTACAACGCACTTTTAGTTCTCGTGGGCAAAAAAACATGGGTCAGTTACGCTCAAGCCAAAAATCTCCCGGTTATACCGGATGGTATTTTATCAACCACCGGCTCTCCTTTCAAGGCCGCAGCTTTGCAAATGCCGGGAGAAGAGCAGGTAGATAAGTTGTATGCAAGACACTTTGATTGGCGTACAGACGTAAAAATGATACTGAAAAACTACCGGAAGTTAGGCGGCAAGGCATAATATTTTTCAATGTAGTGCTACTGTTGAAGAGTGCGACGCAACAAGAGCTAAATCTTTAACGGATGCTTAGTACAAAAAATCACTTAGCTGTATAACAATGCCCCCATCTCAGCGTTTGCAATTAAAGGCCTGCTGTTTTGCGATGCCAAAAGAAAGAGTATTGAATGATTTTGTGGTTTAAGCACCAGCCTTTCATGGCATCATCGTTGTGTCACTCACTTGTACATTTTTTTTTAGGGCAGCATTACCAAACCCATTTAAAAAGGCATACTAAAATTAACCTGCTCAAGCGCCTCAAAACCTTACTCTTAGCCTATGTTCAATTTTAATGTAGCTTCGTTCACCCTTTTTAATCAACAATTGCATGGCTATATTCGATATTAAACTTCCTTCTAGATTGGCGAGGGCGCTAAGAATACCAGAAAATAATGTGCGCCGACAACAATTAAGGGTGCTGAAGAAGTTACTGAGAAAGGCAAGGTTTACAGAGTTTGGACAACACTTTAGGTTCGACGAAATACTAATGGCAAAGAACCCTGAGAAGAAATTCCAGGAGCTGGTGCCTGTGTACGATTACAATAAAATATACAAAGACTGGTGGCATAAATCGCTGAAAAATAAGCCTGACGTCTGTTGGCCCGGGAAGATAAAATACTACGCCTTAAGCAGTGGTACCAGCGAATCAGCAAGCAAATACATTCCGATTACAAACGATTTACTTGCCGGCAACAAAGCAGTAATGATCCGCCAGCTCTTCACCCTTCGGCACTACCAAAATCTTCCAGTCAAGTCTATTGGCAAAGGTTGGCTAACTATTGGCGGTAGTACGCACCTTCAAAAACAGGAAGGCTACTATGCAGGCGACTTAAGTGGTATTACCCAAAAGAAGGCGCCGTTTTGGTTTCAGCCCTTTTACAAGCCCGGTCGTAAAATTGCTAAGAACAGGGATTGGGATAAAAAGATAAACGAGATAGTAGAGAACGCCCCCCAGTGGGATATTGGATTTATTGTAGGTGTACCTGCCTGGATCCAGCTTACTATGGAAAAAATAATAGAGCGGTACAAGGTTAATACCATTCATGATATTTGGCCCAACCTCGCTTTTTTTGTTCACGGCGGCGTTGCTTTCGAACCGTATAAAAAGGGCTTCGAAAGGCTGTTAGCTAAGCCACTTATTTATATAGAAACCTACTTAGCTAGCGAAGGCTTTATAGCTTGCCAGGATCGGCAGGATGCTCACGGAATGCGTTTAGTAACAAGCGAGCACATTTTCCACGAGTTTATTCCTTTTGATGAAAAAAACTTTGACGCGGACGGAAACGTGGTAGCAGACCCGGAAGTTTTATTAATTGATGAAGTAGAAGAAGGAAAGGATTATGCATTACTAATAAGTACTTCTGCAGGCACGTGGCGATACCAGATCGGCGATACTATTAAGTTTGTTGACAAAGAAAGAGCTGAAATAATTATTACAGGCAGAACGAAGCACTTTTTAAGCCTGGTAGGTGAGCACTTAAGCGTAGATAATATGAACAGGGCCATTCAACTGGTAAGCGAAGAACTAAATATTTCTATTCCAGAATTTACTGTTGCAGGAGTGCCCCACGATAACTTTTTTGCACATCACTGGTATATAGCCTGCGACGACCAGGTTGATAAAGCAAAGCTAAGAAACCGCCTAGACGAACACTTGAAGGAGTTGAATGATGATTACGCCGTTGAGCGATCAAGTGCTTTGAAGGATGTTTTCCTAGATGTGCTAAGCGAAGAAAATTTTATGGAGTTTATGCGGCAGAAAGGAAAACTTGGCGGACAACATAAATTTCCCAGAGTTTTGAAGGGAAAGATGCTTGAAGACTGGCAGAAATTTTTAAAAGGAGAACCGGTAAGCAGGTAATAACTTAAATCAATTGGATGGTTGCTGCATTATTAAAAGGATTGGCCCTGGGGTTCATGCTAAGCATTTCTGTTGGACCGGTTATTTTTTCCATCATAAAGCAAAGCATAAATAATGGACACAAGGGCGGTTTTGCGTTTATAATTGGTGTGGCAGCAAGCGATATAACCCTGGTAGTAATAAGCAACATTTTCTCAGAATTATTTGGAAGCCTCTTAGAATATAAAACCGCCATTGGTGTTGGTGGTAGTTGTTTACTAATAACCATGGGTGTATATGTTCTTTTTCTAAAAAAGATAAAAGTGGATGAAGCGGGCTTACAGATAATAAGTATGGAAACGCACCACTACGTCAAAATAGCACTCTCGGGTTATTTTATGAACATGCTTAACCCGAGCGTAATTGGCTTTTGGTTACTTACATCTACCTCGTTACTTACCGAATCACTTAATTACCGGATTGTTGTTTTTACTACCTGCTTAGTTGTTGTTGCCCTCTTTGATATTACAAAGGTTATGCTTGCCGGCAAAATCAGGGAAAGACTCACTCCTCATAATATTCATATAATAAACAGGATTAGCGGCCTAATTTTAATAGGCTTTGGCTTAGCGCTTATCTGGGGCATACTTGCCTTTGGCGATAAAGTTTCTTAACCAGTCCAATTTGCAGAGCAAGAATAAGAACACTATAAAGGACCTCTCTCATCTATGAAAGTAACCGCCCTTCTGATCCTGCTTTTTATTTCCGTATCTGCCTCTGCACAAAAGGGAGACATGGTCCTTATAAAAAAGGGAAACAAAACGATTAAACTTTTAATGCCGGGCTCTTTAGCAGTCTTCCAAACGGTAGATGGTAACTGGTACAACTCACGAATTGAACAAGTAGCTAACGACAGTATTTTCTTTAAAGAAGTAATAGTTAGGCAGGTGCCCACACCATGGGGCGTATCTAAACTTGATACAATGACTACTTACTTAAGAGGCATTTCTTATAAAGACATTACCGCCATTCCCCGGCATAAAAACTCTTTCGGCTTTATAAGAAATGGTACGCTCTTTATACTGGCAGGAGGCGGCTACATCGTGCTAAACCTTATCAATGCAGCATACCTGAAATACCCGCCCTTTGGCAATGATAATCTGCCCGGCTTACTAACAGCTACCGGCATTTTTGCTACCGGTTATGTTTTAAACAAGCTGCATAAGCCGTATCTAAAAATAGAGAAAAAATATCGGGTAGAATACGTGCCAATGCGTACACGGTAAAACATATACTGCTTATCTTGCCTTTTTTCAGCCATGACAGTAAAGCAATTATTTGGAAGAATTTTTAGAAGAGTATTAAGGATTTTACTATGGGCTTTCCTGTTTTCTAATATCTACCTGGTACTGTGTAAGTGGATGATGCCGCCCGTTACTTTAACGCAACTGGGTAGCCTGCTAAGCGGCTACGGCTTAAAGCGTGATTATGTAAATGCCACTCAAATATCCCCTGCAGCAAAACTGGCTGCTATGGCAAGCGAAGACCAATTGTTCCCTGACCACGGCGGCTTCGATTGGAAATCGGTAGAAAAGAGCCTCCAAAAAAACGTAAAGAAGAAAAATAAGGTAAGAGGGGCCGGTGCAAGTACTATTACACAGCAAGTTGCCAAAAACGTTTTTCTGTGGCAGGGCAGCGGCATTGCACGTTATTTAAGAAAGATTCCCGAGGTTTATTACACCTTTATGATTGAACTGGTTTGGGGCAAAGAAAGAATACTTGAAGTGTATCTCAACATAGCCGAAATGGGCCCAGGCATTTTTGGTATCGAAGCTGCATCGCAGGCTTATTTTAAAAAAGCCGCTATCGCCATTAGTCGCGCCGAAGCCGCTATGATCATTAGCTGTTTGCCTAGTCCAAAGCGCTATACAGTGAAGCCCGTTAGCCGGTGGGTAGCGTGGCGTTACCCACGGGTAATGTACCAAATGCGTGCTATTGAGGGAGACCCGGATGTACTAAGCCTGATGTACAATAAAAAACCAGAGGTGGCTAAAAAGTAATTTTACAGACGCACACAAAGAACTCGTTAGATATTTTTGTTTCCGGCGGAGGTAACCTTCATGATTCATCCTTGCGTCGCACTCTTGTACAGTAGTAA
>JAQBNN010000260.1 GCA_028288505.1 Segetibacter sp.
ATACGGAAATATTCCGGATAGGTTCTTTTTAGAATTATGGGATTTTTTAAACTGGAAGCTAAATCGAAAAATAACCACCATAACAAACTTACGGTTAAAATTGATGATAACGACTTGACTGTAAAGGGATGAGTACGGATTCTACAGTACAAGAGTGCGACGCAACGGAAGCAACATGAAAGATATAATGACCGGAACAAAATCTAACGAAATGCAATTCGCAAGTTGACGAAGAAATCGTAAGAAAAGAAAAAAGCCCAATGTCGTCTGGGCTTTTACGTAATTCTTAGTGGTGGAACAGGTCTTACAACTTGTATTTTCCTGCTGCTAAAATTCTGTCAGCAATTCGCCTTCTTGCATCTTTAGTGTTATACGATTCTACTTTGGTGAAACGCTTAATGCCCAGCAACATCATTTTCTGCTCGTCGCCTTCCGCAAACGAGTTTATAGCATCTTTTCCGTACTTATTTATCTTATCGGCAGCGTCAGTTAAATAGGTTCTCATCATGTCGTATTCGGGCAGCTCAGTTCCTTCACCTTTGTGTTCCGCTAATTTCATAACCCGAAGTAGGGCACTTTCTATTGCAAATGTTTCGATAGCCATGTCTGCAATATTCATCAATATCTCCTGCTCGCTTTCAAGCTTCATCATTAGCTTTTGGGCGGCAGCACCGGCAGTCATCAGAATTGCCTTTTTAAAGTTTGCCACTGCTTTCAATTCCTTTTCGAATGGCGCTTCTTCACCGCTCCCAAAATCCGGGATACTCATTAATTCTTTTTGCACGTTCATAGCCGCGCCCATTATATTTAAACGTCCTTTCAGGGCACGTTTTAAAACCATGTCTACTATTAGTAACCTGTTTATCTCGTTTGTGCCTTCGAAGATCCTGTTGATCCTGCTATCGCGGTAAGCTTTTGAAATAATGTACTCATCACTGAACCCGTTGCCTCCGTGAATCTGCACACCTTCATCTACTACATAGTGTAGCACTTCACTTCCGAATACTTTCAGGATCGCACATTCAATTGCGAACTCCTCTGCTGCTCCTAATAAAGCCTCATTAAAAGGTTTGCCGCTGTTAACGAGTTCGGCTTCTTTATCATCAATCCATTTGGCAGTACGATAGGTAGCAGATTCGCAAACCCAAGTTTTAATAGCCATCTCGGCTATCTTATGTTTAATAGCGCCGAAGTTGCTTATGGATTGCTTAAACTGTTCGCGTGTAATTGCATATTGAATAGAAGTATTCATAGCTCGTTTACCGCCGCCAAGGGCAGCAGCGCATAGCTTTAACCTACCAATATTTAAAATGTTGAAAGCAATAATGTGGCCCTTTCCAATTTCGCCTAAAACGTTTTCAACAGGTACCTTGCAATCCTGGAAGTAGAGTTGAACAGTTGAGGATCCTTTGATTCCCATCTTGTGTTCTTCAGGGCCTTGCGTAAAACCTTCGTAGCCTCTTTCAACTATAAATGCAGTAAACTTATCTCCGTCAACTTTTGCGAATACTGTGTATACATCTGCAAAGCCACCGTTAGTTATCCAAATCTTCTGGCCGTTCAATAAGTAATGCTTTCCATCTTCACTTAAACGCGCTGTAGACTTAGCTCCTAATGCATCGCTTCCGCTGTTTGGTTCTGTTAAGCCATAAGAACCTTTCCATTCGCCCGTTGCCAGTTTAGGAATATACTTTTGCTTTTGCTCTTCGGTACCAAAATATAATATGGGTAAAGTGCCAATACCTGTATGTGCCGAAATGCCGACTGAGAAACTAAATCCTCCCCCTAAGCCTTCGCTTACAAGTGTTGATGTAATAAAATCTTTACCCAACCCACCATATTCTTCCGGCATCGAAACACCGATTAAGCCTTGCTGTCCTGCCTTTTCAATCAGCGAAGGCATTAAGCCTTCTTCTAAGGTATCTAACCTATCTAGCACAGGTAATACTTCGGTGTCAAGGAAGTTATGGCAAAGTTCTTTTACCATTGACTGCTCTTCATTATAATCTTCGGGTGTAAAAATTTCAAAGGGCGAGCTTTCTTTAATGATCCACTCTGCACCTTTCATCTCCTGGGTTGTTTGCGCCGCTTGCATATTTAGTAGCATTAAAGGTTGGTTCGATTATTTCAGGTTTTCGTACACTGTTTTTAGTACAGCCTTACACATTTCAACATATTCTTTACTCACCCCTTCCAGAGCCTCGTTTAAAGTCTGGTTAGCCATTTCCATCGTTACATCTTGTAAAGCTTCAGCCGTTTCTGTAAGGTAGATCAGGTTAATTCTTCTATCGTCTTTTGATGCTACCCTTTTTACCAGGCTTAACTTTTCAAGGTTGTCAACCAGCCTTGTAATGCTTGGCTTATCCCTGAAACTCCTGTTGCAAAGTTCCTGTTGACTTAGCCCGTCTTCCTTCCAAAGGTGGTATAAAACACTCCATTGTTCAATGGTGATTTCAATTTGGGCCTGCTTAAAATTCTTCTGTAATCGCCGGGCAACAGCCGTAGATGCAAGGCCTGTCATAAAACTATAAAGTTCCCCTTTCTTAAATTGGTTGTTTGGCATATAGTTAGTTAAACAACTATTCAAATATAATGTCTTTATTTTGCTTTTCCATTAATCAAAAAAATAATTTTGGTGGAGTTTATGGGTCCTCAGCTTTTGTTTTCAAATTAAACATCGTTGCGTCGCACACTTGTACTTTAAAAGCATTGTGGAACTAGAAAGAGCGATTGAAGAAATGATTAAGTGGCCAGTTTATACTTCTTCCAACTGCCATTTCTTGCTTTTGTAGTAAATAAGGGAAAAGCTAAATAGAGAACAAAAAGATGAACGAAATGCGACGCAACGATGTTTAATTGGAGTTATAAAGCTTGTACAAAAAATATTCTCGCAACTATCTTGAAAATATTAATTGCCATAGCATCATTTTTGCAACATTCTATTCCAACTTTTGAAAGCTAATATGCAGAGCCATTATATCACACATAAAAACGCCACTATCCATTATCGCATTTTTGGCCGGGGGGAACAGCTCCTATTTTGCTTTCACGGTTATGGAAGAGAAGGTTACACCTTCTCGTTTCTTAACGGTTATTTGGGAAATGTATATACAATAATAGCTATTGATTTTCCATTTCACGGCTTAACAAAATGGGAAGGAAAGTATGCATATAAACCTACACAGTTAAGAGATACGATTAACGAAATAAGGACTAACCTGGGCAAGCAGCATGATAAGATTAACCTGCTTGGGTTTAGCATGGGTGGTAGAATTTCTTTGCACCTTACCCAGCTTTTTAAGGGAGAAGTAGAGCGCCTTGTACTTATTGCACCGGACGGACTGAAGTTTAATTTTTGGCGTTGGCTGGGTAGTGATACTTTAATTGGTAATTGGCTGCTTGCTTATATAATTAATAAACCCGGTTTTGCCTTGTGGGTACTAAACCAGGTGTACAGGTTAAAGATAATTCCCCGGGGACTTGCTGATTTTGTTCACTTCTATCTAGACGATGAGGAGCAGCGTTTACTCTTGTATAATCGGTGGACGTCGATGCGTAAATTCAGGCCAAAGCTTGATAAAATAAAAAACATTATTAAAAAGAACGGCATTGCCGTAAGAATGATGTTTGGCAGCTTTGATAGGGTAATACCGGCAGCAGGTGGTGAAGAATTTAAACGGGGAATTGAAGCCTTTGCAAAATTAAAAGTAATTGAAGCGGGCCATAACCTTTTGAGCGAAGTGCACGCTGGTGCAATTGCCCAATCGTTTAAAGATTAATTGTTTTCTTTGCTTACATGGCTTTTATCATTCCTGTTATTGTTATTATTTTCCTGATTGGTCACGCTCTGCTTATTGAAAACTATAGAAGATGGTTTTTGAGAGTAAAGCCTTTTGTAGCTCCAGATAATCTAAAGCCTTCTGTAAAGTTTACGATCATAATTCCTGCGAGAAATGAAGAGGATAATATTGGAGCATGTCTTGAATCAATATTAAAGCAAGACTATCCAAAAGAGTTGTATGAGGTGATTGTAGCCGATGACTTTTCAACTGATAATACCGCTGGTGTTGTTTCTTCTTATTCTCAGCAGTACTCTAATGTTCATTTGATTCAATTGGAGAAGTTGTTGTTTGATAAAAAACTCAATAGTTACAAAAAGAAGGCAATTGATTTAGCTATACAACAATCAACAGGAGATTGGATTGTAACTACTGATGCTGATTGTATTGTTCCTAATAATTGGTTATTAAATTTTGCCGGGTTTATTGCTCAAAACAATTCGGTTTTTGTGGCTGCTCCTGTTAAGTTTACTAATGTTGGCTCGTTCGTTTCCATCTTCCAAAGTCTTGATTTTATTAGCCTGCAAGGCATAACTGCAGCGAGTGTAAACGAGGGATTTCACAGCATGTGCAACGGTGCTAACCTTGCTTACAAGAAGGAAGTATTTTATGAAGTAGGGGGCTTTAAAGGCATTGATAACATAGCGAGTGGCGACGATATGCTGCTGATGCACAAGATCTTTGTTCGCTACCCAAAACAGGTTGGCTTTCTATTATCTCAATCGTCTATTGTTGAAACATTACCAATGAATACCTGGAAAGCGTTTATAAACCAACGAATTCGCTGGGCAAGCAAAGCCGATAAGTTTGATGATAAAAGGATCTTTTGGGTGCTGGTGTTTATCTACCTGTTTAACCTGTCGTTTATTGTATTGCCAATACTGGCGTTTTGGTTCCCAATTGTTTTGGTTTGGGTTTTAGTTATGCTGGTTGGTAAAACAATTATTGATATGCGATTTATGGTTCTGGTGGCTACATTCTTTAACCAGGGAAAACTGTTGCTTTGGTTTCCTGTAATGCAACCATTTCATATAGTTTATACGGTTGTGGCTGGTTGGCTGGGTAAGTTTGGTAAATACACGTGGAAAGGAAGAACAGTTAAATAATCGCTTTCTTTTCAGCTTTCAACTACAGTACAAGTGTGCGACGCAACGGAAGCATTATAGTAGCGCAAATGTTCAGTACAATAAAATCGCAAGCAAAACAACGTGAGGCCATTAGATTACCGTGTTGGTCACCACAACGTTCCTGCTAAAGCTTTCTTCAAGCGAAATAAAAGTTTCGGTTCTTTCTATACCTTTTATCTTTTGTAGCTCGTCGTGCAATACGTGACGCAGTTGTGCTATATCTTTGCAAACTATTTCGGCAAACATGCTATAGTTACCTGTGGTATAATTAAGGCGTACAATTTCCGGGATCTTTTTTAGTTCTTTTACAACAGTGTCATACAGCGAGCTTTTCTCGAGGTAAATGCCAATAAAAGCGATTACATCGTAGCCGAGGGCTTTCAAATCAACGTTAAGGCGGGTGCCTTTTACAATGCCCATTTCCTGGAGCTTTTTTATTCTCACGTGGATAGTTCCACCGGAGACAAATAGTTTTTTTCCAAGGTCGGCATACGAAACTTCGGCTGTTTCCATCATTTCATAAATGATCTGGTAGTCGAGTTTGTCAAGATTTAATTTTCCAGCCATTTTAATTATTTTGATTTGAAATAATTCAATGTTATTTACAAATGTTTGTTTTATTTCTAATTCTTCAAAATTTATTTTGAAATATATTCAATAAAAGCAGGAAAGCGTTAATATTGTGCTATCAAGTGTTTTATAACACTGTGGGGTGATGAAATTTTTGGCAGACATGCCCTCTTGTCTCGGGGGTGAGGATCACAGGATAAACGTAGTGTAGAGCCGTTCGGTAGCAATACCCGGCGACCAGGGTCGACCACTGAACTTTGCGCTATAGCTAACTGCCTCGTGGAGGTTCGAGCCCTCCCCCTACAGCTTTTACTGTTGATCATCAACGTAATGTAGATCTTTTTAATACTGTGGTGTGATGAAATTTTTGGCAGACATGCCCTCTTGTCTCGGGGGTGAGGATCATGGGATAAACAAAGTGTAGAGCCGCCCTGTAGCAATACAGGGCGACCAGGGTCGACCACTGAACTTTGCGCTTTAGCTAACCACCTCGTGAAGGTTCGAGCCCTTCTTCCACAGCTGGTTTTAAGCCTTCGGTTTCTCATGTGCAAACCGGGGGCTTTTTATTTGTACTATGTTCTCCTCCTCCTATTGTTCTTTTTGGTTGCACGCATTACATCTTTAATCAACATCGTTGTGTCACTCATTTGTACCTCATCGCTTTATTCACCAACGTTAAAAGCGGCTGCTGGTTTTCATGCCTCCACCTTTGTCATTACTGTTCTTCGCCTATCTTTTTTATTTAGTTTTGCCGCCTTATGGGCCAAAAAAAGTTACAGCGCTTTGCAGAAATAAAAACCTTCCCAAATGTGCTCGAGTATCCTGAGAACATGTTGGGCAAGTGGAACGAATTCTTCAAGAACACTAATCCAATAGTTTTAGAGCTTGCATGTGGCAAAGGAGAATATGCCGTAGGGCTGGGAAGACTGCACCCTGAAAGAAATTATATTGGGGTTGATATAAAAGGCAACCGCATGTGGGTTGGGGCTAAAAAAGCTTTAAACGAAGGATTGACCAATGTCGCTTTTTTACGAACACTAATCGAAAGAATAGACGAGTTTTTTGTACCTGGCGAAGTAGCAGAAATTTGGCTAACATTTCCTGATCCGCAGTTAAGCATTAAAAGAGCAAAGAAGCGATTGACCTATCCGCGCTTCTTAAGCATGTACCAAAAAATGATGGGCAAGCAAGGCATCGTTAATTTAAAAACAGACAGCCCCCACCTCTACAATTTTACCAAGCAGGTAATAAATATTTTCGGCCTCACCATACTATCCGATATAGACGATGTGTTTGCAACAGAACCGGTTAGTGATGAAATGAAAATAAAAACGCATTACGAGCAGTTGGATATTGCGCAAAGCAACCGCATCCATTACTTGCGTTTTGTTGTAGACCAAGACTTTGCAGCAGATAAGATTGAACAATTAAAGCAACGGGTTCTTGAGACAGAAAATGATTGAGGGCGAAGACTATTATTACAATGAACATGGGTTTGTTGTAATGACCGAGAAGTATCATTTGAGCCGTGGCTACTGTTGTGGTAATGGCTGCAAACATTGTCCTTATAGCTTTGAAAGAGTGCCCGAACCAAAACGAAGTGAATGTTTGAAAACGAGAGAAGCAGAACGTTCATGATTCTTTCATAGCTTGTCCTTGTAATGAAAAAGAGTTCAGAAAACAAACTGCCCGTTGCTGGTGCGGCAAAGAATTATTCCTTCTTCAATGATGTTTGGGATGTGGTACGGCAAGTACCTAAAGGCAGGGTGACTACTTATGGTGCTATTGCCAATTACCTTGGTACCACATCAAGTGCGCGCATGGTTGGTTGGGCAATGAATGCAAGCTTTACTATGAAACCAAAGGTACCTGCCCAAAGAGTAATCAACAGGAACGGCATGCTGAGTGGCAAGATCCATTTTGGAACGCCAACCCTCATGCAGGAGCTACTTGAAAAAGAAGGCATAAAAGTTGAAAATGATACAGTCGTCGATTTCAAAAACTTATTTTGGGATCCTGCTATCGAACTCCAATAAATCATCTTTACAAACATCTTATGAAATACTTAATAGTTCTTGCTGTTAGTCTAATCAATATTGCCATTGCTAAAGCACAACCTGGAGGAAGAAGTAATTCTCCATTAGCAGAGTCTTACATTAAAGTTGAACGGCAAATCCCGATGCGTGATGGCGTAAAACTTTTCACCGCTATCTATATTCCTAAAGACACTGGTATATATCCTATTCTCATGGAAAGAACGCCGTACTCTGTTAGACCCTATGGTGTTGCTAACTATCGCCAGAGGCTTGGGCCGAGTGCAATGTTTGCTAATCAAAAATTTATTTATGTATACCAGGATGTAAGAGGCCGCTATATGAGCGAAGGAAAGTTTGAAGAGATGACACCACAGGTCGCTGTTAAGAAAACAAAGAAAGATGTTGATGAAAGCAGTGATGCTTACGACACAGTTGATTGGCTCTTAAAGAATATTTCAAACAACAATGGCAAGGTTGGAATCTATGGCATTTCATATCCTGGCTTTTATGCAACAGCCTCTTTAATAAATGCCCATCCTGCCGTAAAAGCTGTCTCTCCACAAGCTCCAGTAACCGACGAGTTTGAAGGTGACGATGCTTACCATCGCGGTGCTTTCTTTTTAATGGACAACTTTTCGTTCATGAATTTCTTTGACCATCCAAGAGAGAAGCCGTGGCAAGCATACCCTCAGATCTGCAACGAAGAGATTAAAGATGCTTATGCTTACTACTTAAAGATGGGACCTATTAAAAATGCAAATACACTTTGCTTTAGCAACAAAAGCAAAATATGGAATGAGTACTTGCAGCACGACACCAAAGATGCTTACTGGCAAGCTCGTGACTTAAAGAAGCACCTCAAAAATATAAAGCCTGCAGTACTAGTTGTAGGTGGTTGGTACGACGCCGAGGATCTATACGGCGCATTGAATACTTACCAAACCATTGAAAAAGGAACAGCTAAAAATAATAACAAACTTATCATGGGACCATGGACTCATGGTGCGTGGTCACGACCTCTGTGGGACCGCTTTGGTTCTCTAAATTTTGGTGCTAACACGAGTGGTTATTTTCAACAACAAGAGTTTGATTTCTTTAACTACCATTTAAAAGGGCAGGGTAAATACAATACCGCTGAAGCCACCATTTTTATTACAGGAAAAAATGAATGGAAGAACTTTAATACCTGGCCTGCAAAGAATGTAACGCCAAAAAAATGGTACTTAACGAACAACAAGAAATTATCATTAATCAAACCTTCATCAACTGGTTTCGATAGTTATGTTTCCGACCCTGCCAACCCTGTTCCTTACATGAAGACAAAAGGAGGCGGAAGGAATAACGAATACATGGTAGCAGATCAAACATGCGCATCACAGCGGGAAGATGTGTTAACATACGTTAGTGAAGTTGTAAGCAACAGTATTACCATCGCGGGTCCTATTACTGCTGATCTTTTTGTTAGCACCACAGGTACTGATGCTGACTTTATTGTAAAGGTTATTGATGTGCTTCCTGATACAGCTACTGACGCTGCCGGTAAGAATGTAGGCGGCCAACAACAATTGGTTAGAGCCGAAGTTATACGTGCTAAGTTTCGCAACAGCTACACAAAGCCGGAGCCCTTTGTTCCTGGCAAGGTTACTAACGTTAAGCTGGTGCTGAATGATGTGGCTCATTGTTTTAAGCCAGAACATAAAATTATGGTACAGGTGCAAAGCTCCTGGTTCCCTCTTGTAGATCGTAACCCGCAAAAGTTTTTGTCTATTCCTAAAGCTGACGCTTCCGATTTTCAGAAGGCTACTATTAAGCTTTACCACGATGCTAAGTATCCTTCCTCTATTCAGGTGTTGCAGTTGCAGGATTAATTAAGTAGTCTTTTTTTGGTTACCCGCGTTGGCGCCTTCACTCAACATCGTTGCGTCGCACTCTTCAACAAGTGTATCGCTAATGGACGCCTTAAAATTTATACACGTAGTGACGTATCCAAGACTTCCTTCAGCACAGAAAGCAATAACTCCTTTTCAAACTGATGCATTCATTTAACAAGGTAATTTCATGCTACTGCTGAATTGGTGCAAAGAGAACAAAAAGTACAAGTGAGTGACACAACGATGCTTAATAGAATTTCAAAATGCCGGTGAAAAAAGAGTGCGAAACTCGAAGTACTTAGGGCCTCTTACAACTTAGGTAGTATAAATATCACGCTTTGCAATTTGCATAAGTTGTTCAGGGTGATCTAGTGGTTGCCACCCGAACAGTTTATATAGTTCATGAGCATCTTTTGTTGCCAGCATCCACCTTCTCAACCCCTGCAGATCTGGGTGATTATGAATGGAACTTACAAGCCATTTAGATAACCCTCTTCCCCTGAACGCTTCTGTTATGAACACATCAGCTAGGTAAGCGAAAGTTGCACGATCAGTTATAAGCCGGGCAAAGCCTATCTGCTGTTTTTTGTGGTATAAGCCGAAGCATAACGAGCCCGCTATTGACCGCTCAACTGTAGCGAAAGGAATGTTTTGTGCCCAGTAACTTTCCTTCGATAAAAAGTGATGGACGAAAAGGATGTCGAGTCTTTCTTTATCATCACTTATCGTGAAATCTTCGTTGATAATTGTATAACTCATATTCAATTAATGAAACAGTAAACCATATAATTTCTCTTTTGAAAGCTCCTTTATCTCTCCCGGTTGCAAACCTTCTATCGTCACCTTTTCTATCCGGTATCTTATTAGTCTTAACGTTGGAAAACCTACTGCTGCGGTCATCCTTCTTACCTGCCGGTTCTTACCTTCTGTTAGAGACAAACTTATCCAACTGGTTGCTATATTTTTTCTATAACGGATCGGTGGATTTCTTACTGGCACATTAGGTTCTGGTGTAAGAATTAAGGCTTTAGATTTCGCCGTTTTAAAAGGCTTTCCATCTATACTTATCGTAAGGCCTTGTTGTAAATTCTTAAGCGCCTCTTCTGTTACAGTGCCTTCTACCTGTACCCAATATTCTCTTTCGTGCTGGTGCATTGGATTAAGCAACCTGTTGTTTAGCTGCTTATCATTAGTAAGTATAAGTAAGCCTTCACTGTCATAGTCTAAGCGACCAACAGGATACACCTCTTTAGGAACATTGAAGTGATGAGCAAGTGTTTCTTTACCCTCTTGCGAAGTGAATTGGGAGAGCACGAGATAAGGCTTGTAGATGACGAAGTAACTATCCATGATGACATAAAAAAAGCCCGGGAGTAAACCGGGCTTCTATATAGATGGGTTAGTAAGTACCAGGAAATAAATTTCCTTACACAATATTAAAAATACTTTTCTCTAACACAAAAAAAATAGCACACAATTTTATACACATTTTTTTAAATCGTGTTAATAAGGAAGCAACGATAGTAACAATACGATGATGCAATGCACGAGTAACACCAAGGAAAGATACATGAGTAGCATAAGAACATTCGTTACAACAACAAGCTGTAACACGTATAGCTAAAGAGTTTCAGCAATTTTACTCTTTAAAAGTGAAGACACTTATTGCTATAACCTGCTTAATAAAAACGAAAACGATTAACCACACAAGCCCTATAAAAACTTCATAAGGTAAAGAAAAAATATTTTGAAGAAAGCAAGCAGCCAACCATAATACACACACTATTCATGAAGTGATACCGGCATGTGCAAGTATATCTATAGCTGCCTTCTTTGGTGAGCCTACTGTTAGAAGTGATGGCAAGAGTAACTAAGCCAGCTATAAGGTAAAAAGTAAGTAAAGGAGATAATGAAATTTGAAGCCCGGCATTGCACTTTAAAAAGCTTAAGAAGGATAGCAAAAAGGTAAGTACTGTTAATACAAGTTTCAATTTAAAGCTATAGTCAGAAGAGCAATCAATCTCTCCTTTCACCGGGTTATAATTAGCAACAATGATCTTCCTGTTGTAAAGGTTCATCTTATAAAATTGTAAGAAGAACTGTTTTTACCATGGTGAACTTGAGTTGGTTTTACGAAACAAAGTTTGTGTTTTAGTATGTCTGCTAATCCATCTACTTCATAAATTTTTTTAAAGGAAAATAGTTATTGCATGCTTTGCTTATTGCAGTCAATTTGTAGCGGCTATGCTGCTGCCGGAAACCTTTCATTTTTTGATTTCAGAGAAAGAAATGCGGTTCTTTTTCTTTAAGAAACCTGCGCTACCAAAAAGCACTTGTATAAGCTTTACACAAAGGACAATTATCTTCGTAGAAAATAGCTTTATTATAATCTTCTTGTTTCATGAGGATACGTTTTTATGTAGTAAAAGCAAGCATACATCTAACCTTTCAATAAAATTGAAAGAGATAAAAGTAAGAATAGCACGTCTGATTTTCAGTACTACCTTTACCAAAATTTTTACGCATGAAGTTCCCTTCCCCCGTTTCTGTTGAGTGGGTTGCAGAGTTAATAAATGCTGAAGTAATTGGCGATACAAGTAAGGAAGTACTCGGTATAAACGAGATACATAGAGTAGAGGCAGGAGACCTTTGTTTTGTTGATCACCCTAAGTACTACAACAAGTGTTTAAACAGTGCAGCTTCGTTCATTATCATCAACACTAAAGAGGTACAAATACCTGGAGGAAAAGCATTGCTTTTTGTTGAAGAACCCTTTGAAGCTTACCTTAAAATCGCTCGTCACTTCAGGCCTTTTAATGCTGCTACCAAAGCAATAAGCGATACAGCAATTATTGGCGAAGGAACAGTGATAATGCCGAATGTTTTTATTGGTGAACACGTAGTTATTGGGAAAAATACAATCATACATCCCAACGTTACCATTAATGCTTATACACATATTGGAGACAACGTTGTTATACAAGCAGGCACAGTAATAGGAAGCGACGCCTTTTATTACAACACTAAAAAGAACCGCGACGTTTGGTTTAAGCGAATGGAAAGTTGTGGCCATGTTGTTATCGAAGACTGGGTTGAAATGGGCGCAAGCTGCACCATAGATCGTGGCGTTACTGCTGATACAAGGATAGGTGCCGGCACTAAAATGGACAACCAGGTGCATATAGCACATGATGTTGTGGTGGGCAAAAACTGTTTGTTTGCTGCCCAGGTAGCCATTGCAGGTGGAACAACTTTAAAGGACGGCGTTACCCTGTGGGGGCAAGTAGGTGTAAGTAAAACCCTAACCATTAATAACAATGTAACAGTGCTTGCCCAAGCCGGTGTTGGCCACGATCTTGAAGAAGGTAAAGTGTATTGGGGCAGCCCTGCCGAAGAGGCACTAACAAAGAAGCGTGAACTGATTTGGGTTAAGCGTATACCGGAGCTTTGGAAGAAGGTGATGGAAGGGAAGCGAGAAAATTCAAAAGCCCAAATTCAAAAAAAGGAAGAGTAGGAGTTATCGCTTTTGACTTTTAAATTTTGACTTATTATGATACCAGCTTTAGTGTTTCATAGCATCATCGTTGCGTCGCAAGCACTGCATCGGCAAATCATTTTGCAGGGTTTCTAATGTTTTACGTAATGGGCCAGCAGAGTCTTTCATTAAGGGCTCGCTTAGTTGTTTTACTAGAAGAATAAAAAGAGACAGGACTGTAAATCGAAAAGATAGTTGAGGCGTGCGAGCAGCCTTGAATTTAGTTGCAGAGTAAAGAACGATTAGTACAAGAGTGCGACGCAACGATGATGCTATGAAACACTAAAGCCGGGAACACAATAATTTATAAAGAACAACAAGCAGTGCAAAGGCGAGGCAACTGGCACAGTTTTATAAAAACAAAAAAGCAGGACCTCGGCCCTGCTTCAATAATGTAACATGTTAGGTTAGATTTTGGCTGAAAGCTCTTTACCAGCTTTAAATTTCGCAACTTTCTTTGCTTTAATTTTAATAACAGCGCCAGTTTGAGGGTTGCGACCATTACGGGCAGCTCTTTTAGAAACTGAAAAAGTACCGAAGCCTACAAGGGTTACTTTACCACCACCTTTAAGGGTTTTGGTTACAGCTTCAACGAAAGAATCTATTACGGCGTTAGCCTGCTGCTTAGTGATATCAGCATCGTCCGAAATTTTTGAGATTAGTTCTGCTTTGTTCATGATTAAGGTTTTATAGATTTTAATACTAGAACAAATTTATTCGCTTTTCCTCAGCAACAAAATATTTTATGAAAATTTAAATTCTATATAAAGAAGCTACAACCCGCATGGGCAGCGGATTCCAATACGAACATAATGTTTATAAGTACAATTTCTAATGTGCCCTGTTGGCTAAAACCCTTGCCAGTAATGGATTAACATAAAGCGGTGGTAGGAAAACACAATAAACACGCGGGTTTAACGCTTCTAAAAAGTGTTTTTGTTTTGTCTTTTAGGGTCTTAAAATAACATTGTAGGTTATTACACAACCAGCATTAAACTACGATAAGCAATGAATTTATTACCCCATTTACTAAAAGACTCGGCACGAAAAGCATTGCTATGCTTTGCTATGTACATGTCAAAATCGTCTTTTGAAGTTGCATAATATTGGGCTGCATAAGTAGGGCCTTCTTCTTCATCAATTTCTAAGAGGCGAAGCAACTGGTGCTTTTCAAAACATCCTGTTGCTAAAATTTCAGGAATATGTTTTTCCTGCATCCATTGCAGCCATTCTTCTGCAACAGGCCATTCAACTTTTGTTGTAACATTATAAATGAGCATAGCCTATGTTTTGTAATTTTTGTGGCAAAGGAAGATTTTTTATTCACTTTTGCTCGTGTAAACTAGTAACATGGATTATAAAATACCTTACGACTTTGTACTGCAATACCTGTACCCTACCCGGTTAACAACAAGGAAGTTTTTAAAAGGCTATGCACTGTTGCTTAATAAGAAAGTATTGTTGTACTTGAGGGATATGGATAAACAGCCAGAATACAACGGTGTTTATATTGCAACCCTTCCATCTTACTTTGATGCACTTCAAAATGAGATCCACTCATCCAAAATGGAGTTTGACCTCGACGGCTCGGAGCACTCGTGGATTTTTTTAAGTGAGGACCTTCCTGATTTTAATGAGAAAGTAAAGAAGGCCTGTGAACTTATAAAAAATGGAGATGAACGGATTGGAAAGTAATAAAGTGGTAGGCTTTATAAGTTCGCCTTTATCAACCCCTCACTTTAAATAGCACAGTGCTCGTGGTAATTCTCCAGTACAATTTCAATTGGTTCAACCTGGTAACCTTTAAAGCGTTCAGCTACTTCATCAAGCACAGCTTCTACCTCTTCCAGTTCTTTTAAAGTAACTAACCTGTTGCGATACTCTTTAATCCCCGGTAATCCTTTCAGGTAATTAGCGTAATGACGACGCATTTCATTAATACCCACTACCGCACCTTTCCATTCAACAGATTTGCGGAGGTGGTTCTTACTTACTGCCACTCTTTCTTCAACCGTTGGCGGCGCCAGTAGCTCCCCTGTTTCAACATAATGCTTTATCTCTCTAAAGATCCACGGGTAACCTATTGCTGCACGTCCTATCATTATGCCATCAACACCATACCTGTTCTTGTACTCAACTGCCTTTTGGGGGCTATCAATATCACCGTTACCAAAAATGGGAATAGTAATGCGAGGATTGTTCTTCACCTTAGCAATCAACTCCCAATCCGCGTGGCCTTTATACATCTGGCTGCGTGTACGACCATGAATAGCGAGGGCTTTAATACCTACATCTTGCAAACGCTCTGCTACTTCCTCAATATTTTTCGTGTTGTCATCCCAACCAAGCCTTGTTTTTACTGTTACAGGTAAATTGGTTGATTTTACAACAGCATCAGTCAGGCGTACCATTAAGTCTATGTCTTTCAACACCCCGGCGCCTGCACCTTTACAAGCTACTTTTTTTACGGGGCACCCGAAGTTGATGTCTAAAAGATCAGGATTGGTAACATCAACAATTTTAGCAGCCATGGCCAGGCTGTCTTCATCGCCGCCAAATATCTGGATGCCTATCGGCTTCTCATAATCAAATATGTCAAGCTTCCTGCGACTCTTTATAGCATCGCGAATCAAACCTTCACTGCTAATGAATTCTGTATACATTAAATCAGCCCCGTTCTCTTTACAAACGGCCCTAAAGGGAGGATCGCTTACATCTTCCATTGGTGCAAGTAATAATGGAAAATCAGGAAGTACTATTTTGTCTATTGTTACCATTGTTTATCTACTTAACTCTTTCAACGGCGTGCCTGGTATCCGTCGCATCGTGTATCTTGCACGCCTTTTTAGAAAGCGCGAAGTTTAACTCTTATTCTTGTTGTAATTATGAACACTTACTTAAAATATCAGCCTGCCGGCGTACAATTCGTTGCCTTTTTGGGGCTGGCTACCGGTTTTTTTTTAATCAACATGCTTCTTTCCTCCTTTTTCTTTAGCGACCTAAGTATGGTAATGCTAGATAAAGGAGCGACTATAACCCCTCAACTAACCAACCAGTTCAAGCTAGCACAGCTAACCAGTTCTATCCTAATATTTATTGTTCCAGCTCTCTTGTTTGGCTACTTCTCTTCGCCAAAAGTGTTTCCTTATATCGGTATTCAAAAAAGCATATCGGTGGTGCTTGCGTTAGCCGCTATTGTCTTTCTATTTTCAGTTCAGCCTTTTGTAGGTTGGTTAGGAAACTTAAATGCAAAAGCTAACTTCGGCAGTTTTCAAAAATCTTTCCTGGAAACAGAAGCAATGTATAACCGCGCCATCAACGCCTTTTTAAAAATGAATAGTGTAGGCGACCTCTTAATTAACCTGTTCATTATGGCTTTATTGCCAGCCATTGGTGAAGAGCTTTTTTTTAGAGGAGCACTGCAAAAAATGCTTTACAGGTTATGCAATATGGGTTGGCTTGCCATCCTTGTTTCGGCAGCGATCTTTGCCTTGCTGCATGGTACCGTTTTTAAAATCCTGCCTATTTTTGTACTCGGCTTAATGCTTGGCACTATCTATCACCTTACCCGGAATTTGTGGTACGGTATCATCATCCACTTTTTAAATAATGCATTTGCTGTCTTCGCAGTTTACTATTCGACCAAAAGCGAAATGATGAAGAAGCTTGCCGACGAAAATTTTACCGTTCCTATTTATGCGGCGTTATTAAGTCTTCTTGCAGGTGCTGCCATCATTTACTTTATGAAAAGGAAAAGTGACGAAGTGCTGCCCCAAATAATTACAAACGAGGATAACGATTATATTGCCTGATGCAAAACCTTATTCTTTTACATCGCACCACCAATATGGCTGAAGCGACGATAGTTAAAGGCCTTCTCGAAGAGAATAATGTACCCGTATTCTTAATGAATAAGCAAGATAGCAGTTACCTGAACTTTGGAGATATCGAGTTGTATGTTCCCTCCCACTTACACGAGGTTGCGAAGCAGTTATTGCAACAGGGCTTAAGTAATTAAAATCATAGCTAATCCTGTTTGCTTCACACGCTATGTTTTGTAAGGTCTTTTTTTGGGAGCAAGCCGCAGTAAGTATAGGAGGCTTTACTTGCGTCGCACTCTTGTACTCTATTAATCCTACGCAGCGCTAACAATTATTCTATCATCATAACAGTTCAAACAATCGTTTCTATTAGTTGGAATTCCGCTAACTCGTTCGCTGCTTAGAGCTTTAAAAGTACAGTGAGTGACACAACGATGATGCTATGAAAAACGAATGGTCGTCAACAAAAAAATCGAATACGCTTAATAGAGTTTGCGAAAAGTGTAAAACGTTTATCTTCAATTTAATTTTTTATTTAAACTACTAACTGCCAACATAGATGGCTTTTAACTTACATACCTTTAAAACCCGCACTCTTACTGCTATGGTCTTTGTGGCCATCATGTTGGCGGGCTTGCTTTGGAACCATTGGAGCTTCTTGCTTCTTTTTACGGTTATTCATTTTGGCTGCTGGCTCGAATACCAAAAACTAATTGGACTAATAGATAAAGATTACAAGGAGATTACGGCCTTTCATAAATATTCGACCATGCTTACGGGCTTTGCCTTAATGCTTTGGATGTTGCACGATGTTTATAGGTTTGGTGATTTAAAACTTGCCTCTATTGGTTGGTGGATCTTACTCATTTGCGCCGTGGTGCTACCAATTGTTGAGGTGCTTTTTTCAAACCAACTTAGCCTCAGGTCTATTGGCTTATCTTTTTTAGGCCTGCTATATATTTCACTGAGCTGGGCTTTAATGATGGAGATCAGGGGCTTTTGGATCAGCGATACGGGCAGTGGAAGTTTTAGCGATTCGGGGAGGTTGCTTCCAATTATTTTAATTGCATCCATTTGGATAAACGATACGATGGCTTACCTGGTTGGCTCTTTTATAGGTAAGACACCTTTATCGAAAATCTCTCCAAAGAAGACATGGGAGGGCACAATTGGCGGCGCTATACTTTGTGTTGTTGCAGTTACACTTGGTAGTTATTATTGGTTAAAAATTGAGGACGTTGGTTTATTAATAGGCATATCGCTGATTGCAGCAGTGGTTGGCACAGTGGGTGACTTGTTAGAAAGTAAGATAAAGCGGCTGGCCGGCGTTAAAGATAGTGGCCAGATAATGCCTGGTCACGGGGGCTTTTTAGATAGGTTCGATAGCTTACTACTGGCTACGCCGGTGGTTTGGTTGTTCCTTACTCTCTGGATATGAGTTTTTGAAAAATTAGGGATAGAGCTCGCTGATAAACTTTTCCTGCTCTTTTCTTATTAATAAAATATCATTACTCTCTTTACTTTAATCGTTTTTTATCCTTAAAATCATGGTTCTCCCTCTATATTTGCCGTTCAAATTGCATTCATGACGATTCACAAAGAAGGCTATAAGAGTATTGGTATTGCCGCATTAGTTTTCGGCCTTATTAATATAGCCTCGTTTATTTTTTTAGGAACTGATTATCCTAAAACTGCTGCCATTATTTTTTCTGCCTCTGTTATTTTGTTCCTGTTTATTGTGTCATTCTTCCGTATTCCGCGTAGATTGTTGACTTCAGGAGAAACACATGTTGTGTGCCCAGCTGATGGTAAAGTAGTGGTGATTGAGGAAGTTGTTGATGAAGAGTACTTCAAGGATAGAAGAATACAGGTAAGCATTTTTATGAGCCCTGCTAACGTGCACGTTAACAGGAACCCGATGAGCGGGGAAGTATTGTACAGCAAGTACCATAAAGGAAAATACCTTGTCGCCTGGCACCCAAAGTCGTCGACTGAAAATGAACGATACAGTGTGGTGGTGAAGAATGAAAAAGCGGAGATTCTGGTAAAGCAAATTGCCGGTGCATTGGCTAAGCGAATTGTAAACTACCTGAAGGTGGGCCAAAGTGTAAACCAGGGCGAAGAACTGGGTTTTATAAAATTCGGGAGCCGGGTTGATGTATTATTACCTATCGGAACCAAAATAAACGTAGAACTTAACCAGGTGGTAAAAGGCGGCGTAACTGTTTTGGCCACACTTTAATCGATGAGCTGACTGTTAACATATCTCCTGCAATTTTAAGTTGCAGAGTTTCGTTTAAAGCTTAGATTGTACTTAATAACTTAATTTAAAAATTATAACGATGAAGAAAATCTTAATGCTTGCCACAGTTGCTTTATTAACAACCGGCGCCGCTTTCGCTTGTGATAAAGATGGTAAAAAAGATTGTTGCAAAAAAGGCAGCGAGAAGAAAGAATGCCACAAAAAAGAAACTAAAGAAGTAACTAAAAAGACAACTGTTCCTACAAAAAAAGCTTAGTCTTTTGGTTAAGAAATAAAAAATGCTCCTGCGAAGGAGCATTTTTGTTTATAACAAGCTTTTACTAGCGCTTATGAAAGGCGAATAGCGATTTGCGGTACAAGTGAGTGACACAACGATGTTTAATTATATTCCTAAGTTCGTCCCAAAAACTCCTACAAAATATTCTCCAGCTCCTTTAAATGATAGATGATGTAAGTAGGCTTTACATCCGTTGGTTCGTTAAGATGGTTTACAAAAACAGTGTCCATTCCTGCATTCATAGCACCTATTATATCTGCATCAAGGTTATCGCCCAGCATCAGGCTTTCTTCGTAACAGCAAAGGGCCTTACCAATGGCAAAATCAAAAATTTCTTTGTGAGGTTTAAGGCTACTAGCGGTTTCACTTGTTATGACGTTTGCAAAATAATGCCCAATGTTTGCGTTGTCAAGCTTACGCCATTGTACCTGCTCAAATCCATTTGTAATGAGATGCAGCTTATAAGATTTGTTTTTCAGGTAGTCAAGAATTTCAAAAGTGTACGGGAAAACTGCTTTTTTGGTAGGCAGTATTTCCAGGTACTCACTGCTTAACTGCTTAGCCAATTTTTCGTCGCTTTTCTTAAACTCGAGCATGGCATGCCACATTCTTTTCCACTTTAATTCTTCCTGTTTTATAAAGCCGTGGTGGTAGCGATCCCACAAACGTTTGTTGTGGTAAGAGTATTGCTGGTAAAAGGTTTCGAAGTCAGGCGTAATCTGCTGGTCTAACCTGTGGGCGGTAAAAAGTTCGCTTAATGTTTCTTTTGAATTAGTTTCAAAGTCCCAAAGGGTATGATCGAGATCGAAGAAAAGGTGTGTATAAGCCATAGCTGCAAAGTAAAGCATGGATAAGGGAAAGCTAACGAAGCAGATGCAAAATATTGTTATATAGCAAAACAAAGTAAACATATGAAAGTAGTAGTTACAGGGGCAAGCCAGGGAATAGGTAAAGCATTAGCAGCAAAATTTGCTTCTAATGGTAACAAGGTGATCATTTGTAGCCGAAGCGAAATTAAGCTGCAAGCTGCCCAAGCAGAGTTGCGAAGTTTAGGAGGCGAAGTAATTGCCAAAGCAGTGGATATGAGTAGTGAGCCGGCAGTAAAAGACTTTGCTAACTGGCTTTTAAAGGAGGGCATTGTACCCGATATTTTAATTAATAATGCCGGCAACTTTCTTCCGGGTAGCATTTACAATGAACCCCAAGGAACCTTGCAGCAAATGATCGAGGTAAACCTTTACAGCGCTTATCACCTTACCCGCGCCTTGCTTCCCGCCATGATGACGAAAAAGCAGGGTCACATTTTTAATATCTGCTCAATCGCCTCGCTGCAGGCTTACGCCAACGGCGGCTCTTACAGTATTAGCAAGTTTGCTTTGCTGGGCTTTAGCCGGAACCTGCGGGAAGAAATGAAGCCACATGGCATTAAGGTAACAGCCGTCTGTCCCGGTGCTACCATGACGGCAAGTTGGGAGGGAGCCGACATTGATCCTTCGCGAATAATGGAAGCGAACGATGTTGTAGAAATGGTGTTTGCCGCGAGCAAATTATCACCAATGGCGGTTGTTGAAGATATTATTTTAAGACCGCAGCTTGGTGACTTATAACAATTTCAGACAGGCTGTGCATTTAAAGATTTAGGTGTTACCAGCTTTAAGTCTTCGATGTAGCCCCGGTTGTGTCACTCACTTGTACTGCATCTTTCTATGGCATCACTTTCCAAAGTGCTTACTCATCTTCTATTCGCCAGGAATTTTATAACTTTTAAAAGGGTTTTAGGTTTTACCTTTGTGACGGAAAAAATAAGTGTATGAAAACTGTGAGATTAATACTATTCCTTATCGTGGCGCTTTTCTTCGCTTCACTAAACGATGCCGCCGCACAATGCTCCATCTGTACTAAAACTGCGATGCAACAAGGCGAAAAAGCCGCCGGGGGAATGAATACCGGAGTCGTCTACCTTATGCTGGCTCCCTTTGCTGTTGTTGGTTTTGTAGGCTACCGTTGGTATAAAAGCCAGGGCGATACAATACAGGAGAATTAAATATCGATAACGTATTTGGCTTTCCTTATCTCTTAATAAGGTACACCTCTTCCCTTGGCTTCACTAGTTTGTCAACTAAAGCATGCAACCTAACCGCTGTATTTTTTATTCTCTTCTTCACCGGGATTTTAGCAAAATCAAAAGCTTCTATAACCGCTGCAGCCTCTTCAGTTGAATAACCTTTTGCGTAAGCTTCGGTAAAAAACATGGCAATGTGTTTCTCCCATTCCTCTTTATTGCTCCAATAATGGGCGATAAATTCTTCTGCTGGTTTTATTCCATAAACTTCGCTTAACGCAGTTGATAAAGCGAATTGTTCAATCAGTCTGCGTTTAACACCTGCAGCACACATTTCATCACAAATATTTAAAGCAAGATCGTATTCAGTTCCAGCTTTTGTGTTGGGTGTTCCCACCACCCCTGCATTCCACATGTGCTTTGCACCCGTCATTATCACTCCTCCAAAGGTCCGTTCTTTCACCTGCTTCCACATCTTCTTTTCTGTTTTGCTGACCGCTTTTTCTAGGGGTCCTTCATCTTCATGCATGATGGCATGGCCCGCCGCTAATACATTTTGCAAAGCGTCTATATTGCTATAAAGCAATGTATCCGTGTCCAGGTATACCATAGCTTCTCCTGCATATAACTGAGAAACTTTCTGCAATGCCTTGATTTTAATCCGCCAAAAAAAGTCATGTGGGCCTTTCCATTCCTCTAGTTGTTTTTCATCTATAGGAAGAATATTGATAGCACTACCTATATGATTATAATACGTGGGAGAATCTGTTATTACGTTAATTGAACGTATAGCCTCTTTTTTAGAAATAAAAGAATAGATTGAATAAGCTGCCTGGGCATGAACAAATACATTTTCGCCAAAGGTTATATAAAGTAGGTGCATGATTACTTTTCAAAAAGTGCAATTGTTAAATAGCCGGCTTTTAATTTATTATGGTACACATACAAATTAAGCAGACGCTCGGATAGAAAGCCAAAAACCCTTGCCTGGTAAGGATCTTCATCAATTTTAATTCTTCGCTGTACTTCAAACAGAATATCGAAAACCCAAGTCAAGTATTCTTCCCAAACATTCCACCTGGCCACCATCATATTGTAGTACGACATTTTGGTTTGCTTGCAGAAAGAATCGATGCTCTGCGAATATTCAGCATACTTTTCCAGCAGTACATTTACAGTTGTTTTCCAATCTTCAGGGTCATGGGCTATAGAATATGCCTGCTCGATCGTATAAACCTTTCCTTGCTTTTTATGAGCATAAGTAGGCCTTTGCAGAATAACATCATTTTCCTCAAGAAGCTCCTCTAACTTATTGTACAACTGTTTACTTAATACACTCTCCAAATTCTCGGGGTTAAATTGGTAATAAACCCGGCTTTTTTTAATGAAGAATAATTTACATTTATCTAAAGTAAAATAACGCCGGTAGTGACATATTCCCCAAGCCTCAGACTCACTCCTGTCAGCTTGTTTCCATATCCAGTATAAAGCAGTGAGCTCAGAAAAAAAGGAATTGTACTTCGAAATGTTCTCGCCTTCATCATCTCTGATCATATCCAGCTTACTCGTTGCACTTACTGCACCTACTTGTATTGGAATTACATAATCAGCTGCAGGAAGAAAAGCCGATTTATGATAAGCTGTGTATAATTTTATTTTTAGTCCACCTGCCATTTAAAAAAAGGAACATGCATTAAGTAAAAGTAATGATACAAACATAACTAAATCGCACTTGAAATAGTGCGATGATGAGTCTACTCTAATCAAATCTATTTAGTGAAATCTATAGTTCTAAATAAAACAGCAACTTTGTTGATAAAAAACAAGCTTTATTGAAGCTTTTAAAGTGAGACCTCATTATGAAGATTATTGCTATTGTTGTAACCTATAACCGCTTATCTCTTTTAAAAGAATGCATTATTGCAATAGAAACGCAGACAAGAAGGGTAGACGAGCTAATCGTAATTAATAATACTTCTACTGATGGCACCGAAGAATGGCTTAACGAGGAAAAAGTAAACCACATTACTATTGAAAATAAAGGCGGCGCATCTGGTTTTAATGCAGGTATAAAGCTGGCTTATGAACGCGGAGCAAAATGGATTTGGATGATGGACGATGACGCAATACCGCATGCGGATGCTTTGGAAAAACTTGAAGGAGGAGTCCATTATTTTAATGCCTGTAAAATAAATGTCGGCTTCTTTGCAAGCAATGTCTTATGGACGGACGGCAGGCCGCACCTAATGAATAAAACATATGAATACGATCTCAAAAAAGAGATTCCTTCTTGTTTTAATATGCCAACAAGCGGTATTTATAAACTTATCACCGGGGCTACCTTTGTTTCTTTGTTGCTTTCAGCAAAAGCAGTAGAAAAAATCGGGCTGCCTATAAAGGAGTTCTTCATTTGGTGTGACGATGTAGAATATACCAAAAGAATAGTTTTTGCAGACCTGTGGGGCGTGTTTGTTGAGAACAGTAAGGTAATTCATAAAACTCCAGCCAACTATGGCAGTAATATCTTCGAAGATTCACCTAAGAATATTTGGAAATATAATTACGGGATGCGTAATGAACTCTACACCCGCCGGGTTTATAAGAGTACAGGAAGCTTCTATAGAAATGTTTTTAAAAGAATCTTTGTATGGCCTTTTAAAATAATCTCAAAAAGAAAAGACAACCGTTGGCTTTTTGTAAGAATGATTTGGAGTTCCAGTATTGCCGCTTTAAATTTCCGTCCCAAGATTGAAAGGGTAGAGGACAATAAACAGGCCTAATCTTTTTTGGATTATCGCCCTAAAAACTTCCTGATCTTCGCTTTTATATTCCAATTCTTTCCAATCGATAAGCTTCCTACTTTTCTATGAACGTATCTTGTATGATTGTCTATTTCTTTTAGGTGAGCGTCTGTTAAAAGTGCAAAATGCAAGGGTAGCATTCGTTCAATATTATAAAACACTTCATCTTTAAAATGTGCAGAGAGAGAACTTTGAAGGAGTTCTATAAGATCGTGGTTGGCACTTCGCTGCGAACGGTAGAACATGTGTATCATCGGTTCATTCATCAATGCCCACTTTTCTCTTTTTGTTTCATTTCCCTTCAAATGGATTAATAATTCATCGAATCGTGTACCATAGTGCTTATGATTTATTGACAACCAGAAATCTTTCTCAAAATAGATACAACCTATAGAATAATGTATTTCATCAGGAATACGTTTCAAACCTAAGGTTGCTGTTTTTGATATGTATTCAGCAATATTATTTGAAGTCCATTGGTGCGCCCACCACGCTAAATAAGGATATTGCCAGATAGTCCCGTCAATCCCTGCATCTATTTCTCCCGCTGCAACAGCTTGCTCACCATAGTGCCCTGCAATGCTCGGGTAGTTCATTATTTGTTCATATTCATGGTATTTCCCAAAAACATCCACAAGTTCTTTAAAACCCCAGCTGTTATTATTGATAAGGCCGGATAGAAAGGACATTTTCTTTTCCTTTGCTAATTGCTCATAGTTTTCGGCCAATCGATCCATCCAACCTGCATTTAACGGAATAAGATCGTCGTCAATCTTGCATATATAGTCAACTAATTTTAGTGGTTCAAAATTCCTCAACACTTCAGTAAGGGCTATATAAGGAGGGGATCCGGCAGAGAGCGGTTTTACAACAAACCGCTTTGCAGGTTTGGCGGAGGCCCAATTTCTTGCAACTCGTTCTACCCTTTCACCAGGAAGAGTTCGCTTACCATTAAGCACCAGCACAACTTTTTCTTCTTGGCTAATTGTGTGTTCCAGGGATTGGAGGGTCAACTGTAATGATTCAAAGTCGTATGCAGCAAGAATAACTAAAGCCCTGTTATTTACATCAGCCATATTACCTTTTTCTTTTAGGATGTTGCAAGGTAAGTGTTATATGTTATTGGTTTTGATCAGGAGAATATTGTTAGAGGCTCTATGCTTCATCATCCACTAGAGCCAGAAAGAAATATAAAGGCACGGACGACAGATAATTAATCAAGGCTTAATTTGCAAACAAAGGCAAAAGTGATATCTACTGTTATTATATGTAAAAATGCTCGTAGCACTATCAAAGAGGCTATTGGTTCTGCTTTATTATTAACTGATGATGTTGTAGTGATAGATAGCGGAAGTACAGATGGAACAATTGAACTGGTCGCTAAAACACCTGCAGGGTTAAAGCAGGTTACATGGAATGGCTATGGAAATGCAAAGAACGTAGGAAATGAAATTGCAGAGAATGACTGGATTTTAAGCCTTGATTCAGATGAATATCTGGATGATAAATTAATAGGCTCTCTAAAAAAAGCAGACCTCGCAAATCAACAAAACGTTTTCACCTTTTTACGATTGAATTATCTCGGCAACAAAGCTGTCCATTATGGTGCATGGGGAAACGATATAGTATTGAGACTCTTTAACAGACATAATGCTTCGTGGGACACAGCACCTGTGCATGAAGAGCTGATCCTAAAGAGTACTCCAAATATCATAAAACTTAAGGGCGTTTTACACCACTCCACTTCACCTGATATTGCCACATACAAGGCCAAGCTTAAAAAATATGCCGCATTAAACGCAGAGAAATATTACGAAAAGAATAAAAAAGCAAGCTTGCTTAAACTGTATTTATCACCTGTCGTAAACTTCCTCCAGAACTATATTTTAAAAAGGGGATTTCTTGATGGAAAAGAAGGCTGGCAAATTGCTTTAGCGCATGCTACATATACTTACGAAAAGTATAAACTGCTCAAAGCAAAGTACAATGAATAATTAGGAGTCTTGTGTGGTGAACGGCCTATTAGAAAGTAAGATAGTAACTTGAACTAACCGGCTATCTCCGATACAAACCTGTATAAATTAAAATCCTTTTGATCTTCTAACCTTGCTTGTATTCCGCGGTATATTTCCTCTTTATCCACATCTGCTGTTCTTTTAGCAAGTATAAGATGGTATACCTTTTCTGTTAGCAGCCACAAATGCCTGTCAATCCTTTTGCTGCTCTCCTGGTGCAATTTAATTTTCTCAAACAGTACATCTATTCCAACATGATTTGATGCTACCGTTTTTACAACAGGTACATCGTAATGATGGTGCGAGGACCTGAAAATATTCTTCAGGTTTCTTTCAAACGTATCTGCGTCCGGACGGTCTGCTTTATTTACGACAAAAATGTCCCCTATTTCCATAAGCCCGGCTTTCATTGTTTGTACTTCATCTCCTGCTTCCGGCACTAATACAATTACGGTTGTATCGGCAAGGCCAGCTATCTCTACTTCGCTCTGGCCAACGCCAACCGTTTCAACAATGATGTAGTCAAATCCAAAAGCCTTCATTACATCAGTCACCTCAATAATTGAAGGGTGCAATCCACCTAAAGAACCCCTGCTTGCAAGCGACCTTATAAAAACCTTTAGATGCGTGTACCATTTGCTCATCCTGATCCTATCACCTAAGAGGGCACCAAGGTTAAAGGGCGACGAAGGATCTACACATAAAACGCCAACACTTTTGCCCGACGAGATAATTTCTTGAATTAGGGCATCTACAAGAGTGCTTTTACCAGCGCCGGGAGGCCCGGTAATACCAATAATAACAGAACCAGGAGAAGGCGGCAGGTTTAATAAAATGTCTGCAGCTCCATCCGCATTGTTTTCAACTATTGAAATAGCCCTTGCCAGTGCCCGGTACGACCCGTTTAATATATCAGCTAATACTTCACTCATTTTTATTATACTACTACTTTGGCTATAACATCTCCAATCTTTTTACTTAACCTTCGCCAAGACTCTTTTCAAAAAGAAAGTATAAAAAGCCAGGCGCTTTTTATATCACCTGATGATCTTATAATTTTTAAACTCAAAAGGACGAATGCCGGTCTTCTTTTCAAACCAGTACAAAAGTTTGTCTTTAAACGAAAACTTCTTCTTCGTTAAATCATAAGGAATATCCCAATGCTGGTTCGCTACTCTTTGCTGTAAAACCGCAGGATGCGAACCAGTAAACTTATCAAGCGAGTCAAAATCGTCAAAGTTGAAAACATCTTCCGACTTCATGTATTCCTGCCAGTTATCAGTCTCCTCGTTCCAGTATTTACTTACTTCCTTCATTTTTTTCTTCATCTGCTGTGGGCTTTTAACCCAACCATAATGATAGATATAGCCTTCCACTGGCTTCACCTTCAACCTAACATTTCCTTTTCTAAAGCCCTGTGCGTCCTTGTACGCATTAATCGTCTTATCGTTACGAATAATTCTTATTTCGCGGCTGTACCATCGCCTGCTGTCGCCAACAAGACTGTAAGCACCATAGAAATGAACATATTTAAACAACAGCCCCTCTACCCTCTCGTCATCTTTGTACTTTTTGCATGCTTCTACAATCGCAGGTAAATATTTTTCATGCACAACTTCGTCGGCCTGTATATAAAATGCCCAGGTACTTTCAGGATCTACCAGCTTAAAAGCTTTGTCTGTTTCAACGGCAAGTACACTTCCGCCTTTTCGCAACGAATGGTCCCATACGCTGTCAAAAATCTTAATCTTATCACTACCAATGCTTTTCACCAATTCCCTTGTCCCATCGCTGCTATCCCCCACTAAAACCACCATTTCATCAACCACCGGTAAAATGGAAGTAATGGCCTCAATTATGGGGTAATCGTTAATGATTGCATTCTTTATAATTGTAAAGCCTGAAATTTTCATTAACTATTTTTATATCATCAAAGAACGAAATTTTTTTTAACTCTGTGGACTTTTAGACAGTAGGATTGGCTTTTGCTGTAAATATTAAAACCTCCATGACAAACTTCATCCGCATATTTCCATTAGGTATTGTTGTGTTTCCCGGCGAACATCTTAACCTGCACATATTCGAACCTCGCTATAAACAATTGATTACCGAATGCTTCGCCGAAAAAAAACCCTTCGGCATTCCTACTGTTCTTAAAAATGGCGTGGGTGAATACGGCACCGTGGTCGAGGTAACAGAAGTAGTACAAACCTACGACGACGGCAAGATGGATATAAAGACAAAAGGTATTAAAGTGTTCAGGGTACTCGAAATGGTGAAAGAGATCCCCGAAAAGTTATACAGTGGTGCTATTGTAAATTATCCTCCCAACGACGAAATGCAGAAGGTTCAACTAATGCGTAAAGTTGTTACCAGTATCCGCGAGTTGCACAAGCTGCTCAACCTTAAAAAGGATTTCCAGAAACCCGACGACGAACTTATCTCTTACGATATTGCCCACCATGCCGGCCTTTCCGTCGAGGAAGAATATGAACTTTTACACCTCCTTCGCGAAGACCAGCGGCTCGAGTATATAAAGCGCCATCTTAGCAAGGTGTTGCCCGTTGTAAATGAAATGGAAACTTTAAAACACAGGATCAAGTTAAACGGCCATTTCAAAAACTTATCTGCCGAGTTCGATTTGTAACGGCGCGGTAAAACAGGAATTTTAGATACCAACATTAGTTTTCATAGCAGCATCGTTGCGTCGCAATCACTTTATCGGCAAACCAATGGTCATCTTTAGTCTGCCGGGGTAAAAGGATTACTGCTATCAAAGCCGGTTTTTCTCAAGCATAAATGTAGAAGTAGCTTGTTACAATATGCCAAACAACTCCTCAACCTTTTTCTTTCTAAAAGCAAAGATTGCTGCAAGCTTGTACTTAACCAACAGGCTGTTTGCAATATCGCCTATAAACCAAAAAGGAATTTTATAATGAACTATATCTTTCATCTCAACGCCACCTTCAATTGGTTTAAAATGGTGTTGGTGGTGCCATAAACTGTAGGGGCCAAAGCGTTGCTCGTCCACAAAAAATTGTTGGTCTTGTACGTGGGTTATTTCTGTCATCCAATAAACAGGAATACCTAGCACTGGCCTGACTGTGTATTCTATAATTTGACCCGCATACATTTTTTTACTGTGCGAAGTTGATCGAACAACAAACCCCATATCAGCAGGGGTGAGTTCGGCTAAGTTATCGGGGCTGCTAAAATAATCCCAGGCCTGTTGCAGTGAAACCGGCAGCCTTTGAACGGTGGTGAGTGAATAAACTTTTGACAAGACGAGTTTTGTTTTTAATACAACATATCTTTTGCTGGGTAGTTCATTTTGTAAAAGAATTAAAGCTACCACGGCGCACCTAGAGCTGCCACCTTATCCCTAAAATGAGTTCGAGCTTACACAGTTCACCTACAGCTGAAGCGAGCACTACAAGTTGCAGTGAGTGACACAACGATGTTTAATAGAATTACTGAATTTCGCTTACAAAAATTATTTCATCACTTTAAACTCAACCTGCACCACACCTTCGCAGGCAACAGCACGACCATAATGCTTTGCCGGATTCCATTTGCCACTTTCTGTTACGAGTCTTACAGCCTCTCTTTCAAAACCATAACCGGCCGTATTCATATGTTGCGCACTTAAAACTTTACCATCTTTATCTATTACAACCTTTACAGCTATCTCCGTTTCGAGGCCTTGCAGTTTTGCTTTTCTAGGATATTTCAGGTTTTTCTTTACGTAGGCTTTCCAACCCACATCTCCACCCGGAAAAGTGGCAAATACCTGCGGCTTTGTAAAGACTGTATCGTATTGCGGGGTAGACTTCTTATTAGATTGCGCACCGGCAAAAAAAGTTACGCTTG
>JAQBNN010000066.1 GCA_028288505.1 Segetibacter sp.
CACATTTATAAAAATAGTTTGTTGTAAAAGATATGGAGACGAGCAGTGGCACTACTTTCAACATCGTTGTGTCACTCACTTGTACACTTATATCTTTATCAGCTACCTCTAAAAATATAAAGCTTTCAACTTTAATTTCTCGTTGCCGATTAGCATACAAAAAGTACAAGTGAGTGACACAACGATGTATAATTGTTGACTAATGCCTGCTAACAAAAGAGATACTTAAAGCAACAGCAAGACTTGGAATAATATAAAACTAACAATGAGTAAAAAGCGAGTTTTAATAACAGGGGCCGCGGGTTTTCTCGGTTCGCATTTATGCGATCGGTTTCTTAAAGAAGGTTTACATGTAATTGCAATGGATAACCTGATAACAGGTGATCTTAAAAATATAGAACATCTTTTTAAGCGTGAAGATTTTGAATTTTATCACCACGATGTTTCAAAGTTTATTCATGTTCCCGGCAAGCTCGATTATATACTTCACTTTGCTTCGCCGGCAAGCCCGATCGATTATTTAAAAATACCTATCCAGACCCTAAAGGTCGGTTCACTTGGTACACATAATTGTCTTGGTTTAGCAAAAGATAAAAAGGCAAGAATTCTTGTAGCATCAACCAGCGAAGTTTATGGAGATCCATTGGTACATCCGCAAGACGAAGAATATTGGGGCAACGTAAACCCAGTTGGTCCGCGTGGTGTGTATGATGAAGCCAAGCGTTTCCAGGAAGCGATAACAATGGCTTACCACACCTTCCATGGTGTTGAAACAAGGATCATAAGAATATTCAACACCTACGGGCCACGTATGCGATTGAATGATGGACGTGCTCTGCCTGCATTCATTGGCCAGGCATTAAGAGGCGAAGATCTTACCGTATTTGGAGACGGTTCTCAAACACGTTCTTTCTGTTATGTTGATGATCTTGTTGAAGGGATTTACAGGCTACTGATGAGTGATTACGCAAGCCCCCTAAACGTTGGTAACCCCGTTGAAATTACGCTGAAGGAGTTTGCTGAAGAAGTATTGAAATTAACAGGAACAGGCTCTAAAATCGTTTACAAACCTTTACCGGTTGATGATCCCAAGCAAAGACGCCCCAACATTACAAAGGCACAACAAATTTTAGGCTGGGAACCAAAAGTAAGCCGCGAAGAAGGACTAAAGATCACCTACGAATACTTTAAATCTTTACCCAAAGAAGAGTTGTTTAAAGAAGCAAAAGAATTTTACAAGCAGAAGTAAATAATAATGTACGCATCGCTTATAAAAAAGGAATCGAAAGTTGCAGTAATAGGATTAGGCTATGTAGGATTACCCATTGCGCTTGAGTTTGCAAAAAAAATATCTGTTATCGGTTTTGATATAAATGATAGCAGGGTAAAACTAATGCAGCAAGGCATCGATCCAAGCCACGAATTAGGTAAAGAAAGTTTTGAAGGAACTGATATAACTTTTACCAGTTGCCTGGAAGATCTACGTGCTGCTAATTTTTTTATAGTAGCTGTTCCAACACCCGTTGACCCACACAATGTTCCCGATCTTGTTCCTGTGCAAAGAGCATCGGAAGCAATTGGTAAAGTATTGAAGAAAGGAGACTATGTTGTTTTTGAATCTACTGTTTATCCTGGCTGTACCGAAGAAGATTGCTTACCAATAATAGAGAAGCTGAGCGGACTAAAAGTTTGCGATGATTTTAAACTTGGTTATTCACCTGAGCGAATTAACCCGGGAGATAAAGAGCATACATTAGCAACGATCGTAAAAGTAGTTTCAGGATGTGATGCAGAATCGCTTGATGAAATTGCTAAAGTATACGAGTTGGTTGTAAAGGTTGGTGTTCACCGTGCATCAAGTATTAAAGTTGCCGAAGCGGCTAAGATCATAGAAAATACCCAGCGTGATGTAAACATTGCATTAATGAACGAACTGTCAATCATCTTCGACAGGATGGGAATAAATACTTACGAGGTATTAGATGCAGCAGGTACAAAGTGGAATTTTTTAAAGTTTTTCCCGGGTCTTGTTGGTGGACATTGCATCGGTGTTGATCCGTATTACCTTACTTATAAAGCCGCCGAACTTGGTTTCAATTCCCGTGTAATATTATCGGGTCGTTATATTAATGACAACATGGGTAATTACCTTAGTAAGAAGGTGCTTCAACATGTTATTGCTCATTCAAACAACGTTAAGGAAGCTAAGATCTTAGTAATGGGCGCAACGTTTAAAGAAAATGTAAGCGACATAAGGAACTCAAAAATTATTGATGTAATCAAGGTTCTAAAGTCTTATCACCTAAATATTTTTGTTGCAGATCCCTATGCTGATAGTAAGGAAGTTGAGCATGAGTATGGCTTTTCGCTTACAACCCAGATTGATAACGATTACGATGCTGTAGTTGTTTCTGTTCCACACCATCCTTACCTAAATTATGATGATGCTTATTTTGCAGGCATTACAAAAGAGCATGCATTAATAGCCGATCTAAAGGGCATCTATCGTAATAAAATTTCAAGTAGAAAGTACTGGAGTTTTTAAACTTGTTAAAAATACTTGTACTCGTTTTAAGTAAACACGGATAATTAGGAAGCCAACAATAACCCTTCAGTCAACTTCCGTTGCGTCGCACTCTTGTACTGTAAATCTTTATTTAGCAAGTGGGCCTTTCACCTATACCAGCAACATTAGAATCGTTTTCGACCTCAAACAACTAAGTGATCAGGTATTTTAAAACACCTATTGCTTGTTCTTAACATACACATGTCTTATGTTTCCCTTGCCTGTTTCTCTTTCATCTGTTTCGAATTGGCTTATGCTCTTAATAAGCGGAAGTAATTTTTTAAAACCATAAACCCGCGGATCAAAATCTGCTTGTTTTTTAAGCAGTAAGTTTCCCAAATCACCTAAAAAGGCCCAGCCTTGTTCATCGGCAAGATCATTTATACTTTGGCCTATCATTGTTACTAATTCTTTAGTAACTGTTCCAAAAGCTGCGGGGGGTTCTGGTTCATTTACTTTCTTAACCCTTGATGCTTTTACTTTTTTTACTGGTTGTTCTTTTGGTGTTTCTTCCGTAGGTTCATCAGGTGATTTTAAGATTTCGAGGTAAATAAATTTATCGCAAGCAGAGATCATGGGCGTTAGGGTTTTTCTTTCGCCAATACCAATTACTTTCATCCCTGCCTCCCGTAACCTGGTAGCAAGCCTCGTAAAATCACTATCGCTTGATACTATGCAAAAACCATCAACGCGGCCGGTATATAAAATATCCATCGCATCAATTATCATCGCCGAGTCTGTCGAGTTCTTTCCTTTTGTATAGCTATATTGTTGTACTGGTGTTATAGCGTTTTCGAGTAGTACTTTTTTCCAGCCTGCTACTGTAGGTCTTGTCCAATCTGCATAAATGCGCTTAAATGTAGGTGTTCCATACTTCGCTATTTCCTGCATCATTTCCTTCACGTTTATGTAAGGAATATTATCTGCATCTATTAATACCGCAAGTCTTAGGTCTTTTACAAATTCCATATATATGGTTTTGGATGAAGCTAAAGAAAATCTGTTACTTAAGTTTTACAAACTGTACATGAATCATTTCTTGCTCCACAAGGAAGCCAGCGATAGAAGTTTTATTGTCGCTTTTTATACGACGGTACAAGAGTGCGACGCAACGATGATTCATCGTGTTACATCAGCTGGCATCCAAAAGAGTCTTCTTATTTTATAAGCATTATTAAAAAACTGAGCATTTACAAACCAAACAATCCGGAGTTTAGCAACTGCAGCGTTTCGTTTTTATTAGCAGCAGGTATTAATAATGAAATGTTATGAGGGCTTCCACCATAACTAATCATTCGCACTGGTACGTTAGTTATGGTGTCGAATAGGCGTTTCATTACATGAGGTGTTTGTGCAATTTCATTTCCAACTATTGACACAATAGTCTGGTTCTCGTCAACCTCAATACTTCCAAAAGGTTCAAGCTCTTTTAGAATGCTGTCAAGGTTTTCTTTCGTATCAATAGTAAGTGAAACGGCAACTTCACTTGTTGTAACCATATCAATTGGTGTGCGATATTTTTCGAACACCTCGAAAATTTTACGTAGGAAGCCATAGGCCAACAGCATTCTGCTGCTCTTAATTTTTATAGCAGTAATACCGTCTTTAGCAGCAACTGCTTTTACGCCCACACTTGCTGCTTCCTGTACAATCGATGTTCCTTTTGCTGTAGGCTGCATGGTATTTAACAGCTTAACCGGAACCTTGTATTGTTGTGCCGGCCATATAGAAGCTGGGTGCAGAATCTTAGCGCCGAAATACGCAAGTTCTGCTGCTTCGTCGAAGCTAAGTTGTTCAATAGGTCGGGTTTTATTTACAATCCTTGGGTCGTTGTTGTGCATACCATCGATGTCCGTCCATATTTCGCACACACTTGCATTAATAGCTGCTGCCACTAACGATGCTGTGTAGTCGCTGCCGCCACGTTTTAAATTATCTACTTCACCTTTTGAGTTGCGGCAGATGTAGCCTTGCGTTATAAAAAGACTTTTATCCTTTTTAGTTTCTAGAAGTTTGGTAAGCTTATTACTTATTGCCTGCACTTGCGGTTCATCATGGTCGTCGATTACCATGAATTCCAACGCTGGTAATAGTTCATGATCGATACCTTTTTCCTCGAGGTAGACTGAAAAAAGCTTAGTGCTAAGTAGTTCTCCCTGCGCAAGAATGTCTTTATTAAGTGCTTCGCTAAAAGATATTCTTAATATGATGTTGAGGAATTCAAAATGCTCCGTTATTACCTGGGCTGCTTTTTCTAAAGCCGCCGGTGTTTTTACAAGCTCCTGTATAAATTGGCGGTAATGGCTTTCCAGCGTATCTATCTTTTGTTTTGCCTCATCCCGTTTAAAAGTGCTTAAGCTTTCGCTGATTCCCACCAGTGAGTTCGTCGTGCCGCTTAAAGCACTTAATACTACAATAGTAGGTTCTTGTTGCCCGGTCACTAATTCGGCAACGCCAAACATCCTTTCAGGCTTGCCTACACTGGTTCCGCCAAACTTCATTACTTTCATGCTTTCTGGTATTATTTTAAGGAAGTGCAAATATAGTTCTCTATCAAACTAAACCCTTTCTTAAAAATGTTTTATTACAAAGCCCTGATATTTAATAATTCTCCAAGGAAAGGCATCTTTCTTTAAACTAAAAAGAAGTCCTTTTCCCTCGCAGTTGCTCTCTTCATATTATAGCAGGAATATTCGAGTCATTATGTTGCTACGGCAACCCCCTTCTTAAACTTAATGAATTAAAAGAAGTAGATATTGAAGAAATTGCAAACGAAGTGGACTAGAACTTGTAAAATAGAACTCTTACGTGAACCAAAAGCGCTTAAATAAAAAAAGCCTTGCAAATTTTGCAAGGCTTTTTCGTTGGCCTACCTGGATTCGAACCAAGACAATCAGAACCAAAATCTGACGTACTACCATTATACTATAGGCCAATCCTTATTCCCAATACATTTCGTTTTGGGAGTGCAAAAATAAGGGCAGAACCTATTGCACCCAACATTTTTTTGTTAGAATTTTAATTTTTTTCGCCTCGCTTGCTCCAGGTCGTCCTTCTTATTTGGTGCAATCCTGTCTTAATTAAAAACTTTATCTATACTTGCTCAATGGGAAAAAATCTTTTTTTGTTTGCAGGCTTTATCTTTTTCCTGCTGTTTCTTGCCTATGGCTATAGCAAAAAAAGAAAGAAAGTGTTTGTTTTTGGTGCCTCAATAATTGATGAAAATACTAACCTCGGTGTGGTAAGCAAGCTAAGGAAGCTAATACATAACGAAGGATTGACAGAAAGGTTGGAAGTCATTTCCGCCATTTTCAACACAGACAAAATCTATGATTTATACCTGCGGGTAGATACCGAGATCATTTTTAATGGCGCTGATGTAATTATAATCTATAGTGGTTTGAACGACGCGTTAACAAAGCAGGAGGAAAGTACTGGCACAGGCATCGCCGCTTTTAAAAAATTTTTTGAAGCGCTAATTGATAAGTTGCAAAAGGAAAAAATCAAAATTATTCTGTGTATTCCCATACTGCCCACTGAGCCGTTTTCTCCCCTGATGGTGTTAAACGAACAGGTAGAGCAGTACACGAATGTTATAAGAAAACTAGGCGAGACAAAACAGCTTCCCCTGGTTGATGTGAGAACTGAAATGCTTAATCACTACCAAACCACCTCGCCTGTTACCCGAAACTTTGTTGGCGTTAATAAACCTGCCGATATAATTGGCGAAGCAATATGGGATGTTTTAAGGGAAGTTAAATAGGCCTAAATCTCCAACAACTTAATAATGCTTTTGCACGCTGCTGTAGGCAAGTGTTTCTATTTTGGTACCAGCTATAGTACGTCAATGTAGCTTTTCTTGCGTCGCACTCTTGTACTAATATTATTTTACTCAGCAAGGGTGATGTATGACTAAGTACGCTACAAGGTGCAAACCCGGAGCTGCTTGTGATTATGTTTTTGTGTATGAACCTGTAGACCTTAGTTGCTATTGCCAATGCTGTACAAGAGTGCGACGCAAGGATGATGCTATGAAAAACTACTGTTTGCCTCCAAAAAAACAACTGTAAAATTTAAGATGTGATCAGTTTTTTCAGGAGCTCCGAAAGTTCCGCTGCTTTGTCCATAATCATTACGTGCTGACCATCTTTAATTGTGTGGTGGGCTTTTACATATTTATAGCGCAAGAGCTTGTCAGCAGAGCCATGTATGTGAACGAGATTTTGTGGAACCGTTTCGTTTTTCCAATTTACAATTGCATGCATGGCCCAGCGGGTAAACATAGGATTTGACTCCTGTAAAATCTGGTACTGCAAAGCTCTTTCTGCTGAACCTTGTGCGCCAAGTATCCGCAACACAAATTTTCCTGCCACTTTCATCTTTGTTTTTGGCAGGTAGTTATACACCGGTAGCTTTCTCCAAAAACGTAAGTATCCTGGAATTTCCCTATACGTTTTAGCACTTGCAATTATGATAACTTTTAATGCCGGATGCTTTATGGCCATTTCGGTGGCAAGCATGCCCCCAAAAGAAAGGCCTACAACGGTAGCGTGTTCATCGTTAATCTTTGAATACAGGCGCTCTGCATAACCGCCTAGCGTTTCCGCTGGCAATGGCTCGGGCCAGTCAATAAAAACAGGATCGCAAAAAGAAAGGTCAAGAAAAGAAAATGCTCTTTTATCTGCGCCTAATCCTGAAATGAAATAAACTTTCATAAAGTAAAATTACAGGTAATTGAAAGTATTGTGAGAGAAGTATCGGCAAGTAAAATTAAAATCGGGCAGGCTAGAACGGATTTAAAAACAATACATTTCCTGTTTATACGTTATCAGGTATACGTAATCCAATATTTTAGATGAACCGAAAGTCTTCATGGTTAATCCTGTTTTATTTTCTATCAACCTCAGTTATTGCTCAGCAGTATAATAATGAATGGATAGATTATAGCAAAAGTTATTACAAATTCAATGTATTTGGATTTGGTACTGATGCCGCTAATTCTCCAGTTCGCAACGGAATGGTTAGGATTTCTTCTGCGGCTCTTACAGGTGCTGGATTAGGGAATGTTGCAAGTGAACATTTGCAGTTGTGGCACGATGGGGAAGAGGTGCCTGTTTATGTTTCAAAAATCTCCGGCACCTTAAGTAATACTGATTATATAGAATTTTATGGCGAGATAAATAGCGGCAAATTGGATAAGAGTCTTTACCCTGATGCGAATTTTCAGTTGGCCAATAAGTGGAGTCTGCAAACTGATACCGCTGCCTACTTTCTTACTGTAAATACAACAAGCCAAAATAAAAGATTTGCCCCAACTGCTAATACTATTGCCGGAACAATGTTACCTGTTACTGATTATTTTTTTCATACAGCAGCCCGGTATTACCGGGCAGGAACTGTTTCAAGTGGTTTTTCTACAAGTGTAGGTGAAGATTTATATTCTTCAAGTTATGATGGAGGCGAGGGTTGGGCAAGTCGTTCGGTTCGCCCGGTGGCTTGTGGTGGTGCTACCTCGTTGCCACAAAGTTTCGGTAACCTTCAACCTTACCTTACAGGTCCTGACATGATTCTCAGGGTTAATTCGGTTGGTAATGCACCCAATAGCAGAATGGTAAAGGTTAACCTGAATAGCCAGCAAGTTTCAGTTTTTCAAATGGACTATACCAATTTTGAGAAGATAGAAGAACAGGTACCTGTAAGCATGATCAGCAGTGGAAATGCTGATTTCGTTATTTCGGACCAAAGCCCTACAGCGTGTGATGAAATGCGTGTCGCTTCTATTGAACTAACTTATCCGCGTAAATTTAATTTTGGAAATGCTTCCATCTTCGAGTTTTCGTTAGAAGCTTCTTCTGCCGGTAGGTATTTGAAAATTGCCAACTTTAATTCGGGAGGAGTTGCACCTGTTTTGTATGACCTTGCCAACAATAAGAGATATGTAGGTGATATTTCCATCCCTGATACTGTGCAGTTTGTCTTAGAGCCTTCTTACAATTTCAATGTAGTACTAACAACACAAGCAGGTACTTATTATAAAAGTATCACCAATTTTCAGACAAGGAATTTTGTTGATTATAGCAAAGCTGTTAACCAGGGAAACTATCTTATTATAAGTAATCCTTTAATTTATGGATCGGGTTCTGCAAACTATGTAGAGCAATACAACCAGTACCGGAAATCGAATGTGGGTGGTGGCTATGCTTCAACAGTAGTTGATATTAATGAACTCGTTGACCAATTTGCGTGGGGTGTAAAAAAACATCCATTGTCTATAAAAAACTTTCTACTGTTTGCACGTAATAAGTTTACTGCACCTCCAAAGTTTGCATTTTTAATTGGGAAAGGCGTAACCTATAACGAATACAGGGCCAACGAAAGTAATAGTCTCATAGAGCAATTAAACTTGGTGCCAACGTGGGGTAATCCTGCTTCTGATAATTTACTTGCGTCTGAAAACTTCACTGCTGTTCCTGCCATCCCAATTGGTAGACTCTCTGCAATTAGTGCTGAGGAAGTAGGCGACTATTTGAAGAAGGTGAAGCAATACGACTCTGCCCAGGCAAGCACAACTTATACCCTTGATAATAAAGGCTGGATGAAAAATGTGTTACAGATAGCCGGGGCCAACGATATTGGCCTTGGTAACCAGCTAGACGGTTATATGGATGGCTATAAAACCATCATTTCTGATACCGCTTTTGGTGCTAATGTTATCAACTTTAGTAAAGCAGCCGATCCTGAAGGTTATACAGAAGCCATTATTTCTTTCAAAAAAGTTTACGAGAAAGGTGCTTCATTAATAACCTACTTCGGTCATTCATCTTCTACAAGTTTAGATTTTAATCTTGATGATCCTCAGATATATAACAACCAAAATAAGTATCCTTTTTTTATTGCAAATGGTTGTAGTGCCGGTAATCATTTTGGTTTTGAAATAAACAGGTTTAACAACAAATCAACTATAAGCGAAAGATTTGTACTTGCCCCAAACAGGGGAGCTATTGGTTATTTAGCAAGTACCCATTATGGTGTAATAAACTACCTTGATTTGTATACCCGTGAGTTTTATAAAGCAGCTAGTAAAACAAAGTACAACCAATCGTTTGGAGAAATTGTAAAGGAAGCAATCAGCCGCTCTTTGGATTCTTCTTTACCCAACGATTTCTTTGCCCGCATACAAGGGGAGCAGTATGCATTACATGGCGACCCTGCAATTAAATTTAATACTACACTTTCCCCGGATTACGTAGTGGAAGAACCTGAAATAATAGTATCCCCTTCTTTTGTTTCGGTGGTTGATTCAAATTTTATCGTAAAAGTTAGGATTAATAATATCGGCAAAGTAAGCAGCGACTCTGTGAATTTTAGAATGACCAGGGAGTTCCCTGACGGCAGGTTGATCACTATCGTAAACAAAAAAATACGAGCCATAAAACTCATAGATTCAGTTGTTGTAAAATTACCCGTTGTAGGGAACAGGGATTTAGGTGTACATAAAGTAACTGCCTTTATTGATAATGAGAATAATGTGGCTGAACTTTCTGATAGTAACAATGCAGCAACTAAACAAATTACAATTACGGAAGATGAAATAAAACCAGTATATCCTTACAATTACGCTATTGTAAATGATGCCGCAGTTAAGCTTAAAGCTTCAACAGTAAACCCGCTAAGCCTAATAAAAAATTATGTGTTTGAAATAGATACCACTCAATTGTTTAACTCCCCTGCTAAGGTTTCGAAACAGGAAGCTTCGGCAGGCGGAATCGTCGAAGTGAGCCCGGGAATAACGTACGTTAACGGAAAAACATATTATTGGAGGGTAGCCCCCGCAGGCATAAATAACCCAAAATGGAATGAGTTTTCTTTTACGTATAAAAACGGCAATGAAGCTGGTTTTCAGCAGGGGCATTTGTACCAGAATTTAAATTCACAACTAACGCGGTTAATACAAGACAGCACAACTGGTACCTACAAGTTTACTGATAAAATTGAAAACCTTTTTATTACGCAGTCGATCTATCCTACCAGCGGAACTGAGGATACACATTTCAGTATTTCAGTGAACGGAACAGCCTATATAAAAAGCGCATGTATTGGATCGTCAGTAATATTCAATGTATTTGATCCGCTAACATTCAAACCACGCTTAAACACAACTACTCCTGGAATGACAAGTTGTGGACCTGGCCGGGAATATAATTACGAATACTCTTATCGCTCTCCCCAAAGCCGAAAAGAGGCCATGGACTTTTTAGATGCAATTCCTACAGGTTCATTTGTAGCAGTAAGGTTAATTCTAGATGGTCCTTATAACGTCTTTGCAAAAGACTGGGCAGCTGATACCGCTATCTACGGAAGCAGCAATTCTTTGTATCATCGATTAAAAGAGCAAGGCTTTACAAAAATTGATTCATTTTATTATGCAAGAACATGGGCCTTTGTTTTTAAGAAGAGTGATCCTTCTTTTACTGCACAGCAGGTATTGTCTGATGGGGTGTACGATCGGGTTAACCTTAACGTGAATTGTAACACGCCTAATGTACGCGGTATTATTACTTCGCCAAAGTTTGGTAAAGCAAAGCAATGGAAACAGGTTTTATGGCGAGGCTTTTCTAATGAAGCTAATAATGATGATCCACTTGTTGAAGTTATAGGCATCGATAACAATAGTCTAGAAACAGTATTGTATACCTTAAATATAACACAGCAAGATTTCGATGTTAGTGCAGTTAATGCTTTGCAATATCCATCTCTCAGGTTGAGAATGATAAATGTAGATTCAACGTCTGCTACACCATACCAGCTTACTTCGTGGAGCATTACTTACACGCCAATTCCTGAAGGTGCTATTGCTCCCAATTATTACTTTAATATTCCTGATACGGCAACTAATATTTTGCATACCGGTGTTGCCTTTAAAAATGTTTCTGTTGTTGGTTTTGATAGTCTTACTGTCAAACTCACGTTATTCGATACGCTTAATAATGTGTACCCGCTAGGTACGAAAAAGCTTCGTGCTTTACCTGCAGGCGATACGCTTCACATTAATCTTGATAACGATATTTCAAGGCTGAGCGAAGGTTGGTATAACATACTAATAGAGGCTAATCCAAATGAATTACAGCCCGAGCAGTACAGCTTCAATAATTTTCTTTATAAGTATGTGTATGTAAAAGCAGGCTCAACTTTGCCAGTTACTCTGCTAAATTTTAATGCGATCTTAAAAGGCAATAAAGTTGAAACGAACTGGGTAGTTACTGCTGAAGAGAATATTAAACAATACGAAGTTGAACATAGTACAACTGCTGTTAGTTTCGCCAACGTTGGAAGCGTAAAAGCTGTAAACGGTGCACCCAACAAAAGCTATTTGTTCGATCACCTTAACCCAAAACAGGGCAAGAACTTTTACAGGCTAAAAATTATAGAGAAGGACAGAACCTTTAAATACTCACCAACTCGATTGGTAAACGTGGGGAGAGACCTGTATTTGAATATTTATCCAAACCCTGTTACCAATAAACTTATAATTGTAGTTACCGATAAAGATGGAAAAGGTGCGCAGGTAAAATTACTTTCCACTAGCGGGCAGGTGCTCTTAAAAAAGCATGTAAGCGGCACATTGCAGGTAGATGTAGAGCAATTAGCGGCAGGCACTTACGTGGTACAAGTTGATGATGGAATTACAACAAGAAGCTATAAGATAAACAAGCAATAAGACGGATGACATTTAAGTGATGAGATTTAATGCTTTGAGAATTTTATGTACCGGGCAGTATTGCTACTATTAGTCATCCGTTGCGTCGCACTCTTGTACAGTGTTAATACAGCTGGACTATAAGTAAACAGGCTGCAAGGTTAAACGGGCTAAGATAAAGCACAGTACAGCCTAAAGTTAATTGAAGAGGTATTTTACCTTTTGAGATAGCTAAAGAGAACGGGGGAGCAAAAGGTTTGCAGAGTTATTGTTTTCTCTGTTATGAATATGCTCCTCCTTCTCTTTTGTTTTTTGTGATTGCTCATAAAAGATGTACCCTTGAAGAGTGCGACGCAACGGCTGTTAAATAAAGTTACTATCGCTGGCTACAAATTAATACCAAAGCAAACCAACGTGTAACTATAAAAGTGCCCAAGCAGCTAAACCCGCAAACGCTTGGCCGATAAAGACTATATTATTTTTTAAACTGCCATTTATTCTACATTTTTACCTATTCAATATTGTTTTAGTAACTTTTCTACATGAAATGGAAACAACTGGCTGCTTGTGCTCTTGGGGCTCTTGTATGCGCAAATGTGAATGCTCAGTTTCGTAAATATTCCAACGAGTTTTTAAATATAGGAGCTGGTGCTCGTGCACTGGCAATGGGCGGTGCGCAGGTAGCAAGTGTAAACGATGCTACAGCAGGCTATTGGAACCCGGCAGGCCTTGTAGGTGTAAAAACGGTTCCTTCAGTGCATTTAATGCATGCCGAATATTTTAGCGGCATTGGCAAATACGATTACGGCAGCGTAGCTATTCCATTAAATGATAAAAGAAGGGTTTTGGGCCTTTCTATTTTGCGTTTCGCTGTTGATGATATTCCGAATACTTTATACCTGGTAGAGCCTGATGGTTCGATTAATTATAATAACATCCGCACGTTTTCTTCGGCCGATTATGGTTTCCTGTTGTCGTACAGCCAGAAAATTAAAGACGAGGAAAACGATAAATTAAGCTTCGGGGGAAACGTAAAGATCATCCACCGAAAAGTGGGCAGCTTTGCTACAGCCTGGGGTTTTGGCCTTGATGCCGGGGTGCAATACCAGCATAACAGGTTAAAGCTCGGTATAGCTGCTCGTGATGTAACCACCACCTTTAATGCGTGGTCGTTT
>JAQBNN010000087.1 GCA_028288505.1 Segetibacter sp.
AGATTTTTGAAAAACGACCACTGCCAAAGCTGGACAGAGTGCTATACAAGATTTTCGTTAAAAACCCTATATATTTTTCAATAAATGGATCTAACAAACCTCAATAAAGACAGGAAAAACAGGAGGAAACCTTCCCTTGACATAAGTACCATGATGTACGGCAAGGTTCCCCCGCAGGCAAAGGAATTAGAAGAAGCAGTTTTGGGGGCGATCATGTTAGAGAAGAGTGCGTTCGATAATGTTGTAGAGATATTGAAGCCAGAGTGCTTTTACGTTGATGCTCACCAGAAAATCTTCAAATGCTTCCAATCATTAGCTCAAAAAAGTCTTCCTATCGATATACTAACGGTAGTAGAAGAACTAAAGTCAAAAGATGAATTAGAAATGGTTGGTGGCCCTTATGCTATTACCAAATTAACTAACTCTGTTGTTTCAACTGCTAACATTGAAGCCCATGCCCGTATCATACTTCAAAAATTTATTCAGCGTGAACTAATTAGAATCAGCGGTGAAATAATAGGAGATGCATACGAAGACAGCACAGACGTTTTTGACTTGCTCGATGAAAGTGAAAGCAAGATGTTCAACATCACCAACAATTACTTAAAAAAGAATTTCGACGATATAGGAAGTGTATTGGTAAAAACCATACAAAGAATAGACGATCTGCGAAATAAACAAGAAGATATTTCTGGTGTTCCTACAGGTTTTCCAACCCTCGATCAGGTAACCTTTGGCTGGCAGCCGACTGACTTGATCATTCTTGCTGCACGCCCGGCTGTGGGTAAAACTGCTTTTGCACTTAACCTCGTTCGAAGTGCTGCTTTGCACCCGACAAAACCTACTGGTGTAGCTTTTTTTAGCCTGGAGATGAGCTCTGCACAACTTGTATCAAGAATATTAAGCGCCGAAAGCGGAATCATGCTTGAGAAAATCAGCCGTGGTAAATTGGAAGATTACGAGATGCAGCAGTTGTACAGCAAAGGAGTTACTAAACTGAGCGAAGCGCCAATTTATATTGACGATACCGCAGGTTTGAACATATTTGAGTTCAGGGCGAAAGCAAGAAGATTGGTAAATAAGCATAAGGTTGGATTAATCATCATTGACTATTTGCAGTTAATGAGTGGAACGAATGAAAAAGGCGGCAACCGTGAACAGGAGATCAGCCGTATTTCAAGGGATCTTAAAGGGCTTGCAAAAGAATTGCAAGTGCCGATTATCGCACTGAGCCAATTAAGTCGTGCGGTCGAATCTCGTAAAGAAAGCAAGATGCCGCAGTTGAGTGACCTTCGTGAATCGGGTGCAATTGAGCAGGATGCTGACATGGTAATGTTCCTGTATCGCCCGGAGTACTACGAGATAAATACAAACGAACATGGCGAAAGCAACCGCGGTGAAACACACGTGAGAATTGCAAAACACCGTAATGGTAGTTTGGAAACAATTAAGCTAAGAGCCTTACTACATATCCAAAAGTTTGTTGAGGAAGACGGCGACAACGGCGGAGGAAACGGTGGCGGAGCAGCACCTCAGCAGGGAGGAAGTTGGAAACCAATCACACCATCAGGACCAGCACAGGGCGGGGGAGTAGATCCTAACGCAAGATTATTTATACAAAAGGGAAGCAAAATGAATAGCGGTGAGTTTGATGAAGGATTTGACGAAGCATCGCCATTTTAAATTTGAACATTACCTCCATTTTTTATACACGAACCCCGGCTTGCCGGGGTTTCCTTTTTATATTTACAGCATGGCCTTACCAGTTTTTTTCGAAGAAAATATCACCAATACAAAACTGCTTACACTTAGCGAAGAAACCTCGAAACATGTAGTGCAAGTGTTGCGGATGAAGAATGGTGAGAGCTTGCAATTAACTGATGGAAACGGAAACATCTCTACTGCAAAAATTGTTGACGACCATAAAAAGAAGTGCACCGTTTCTATCATCGATCAACAATTTACTCCTCAAAAAGAACAGAAAATTTCAATTGCTATTGGCCTCGTAAAAAATAGCAGCAGGCTTGAGTGGTTTCTCGAAAAGGCTACAGAAATTGGCGTAACTGAAATTATTCCTTTGGTAACTGATAGAACTGAGAAGCAAAATTTCAGGCATGACAGAATGCAGCAAATTCTTATTGCTGCCATGATACAAAGCCAGCAGGCGTGGTTGCCAAAGCTTCATGCACCAATAACTTTTGAGAAGGTGCTTACCTCATCGTACGAACAAAAACTTATTGCGCACTGCGAAGAAAACCGCAAGCAAAACATTACTGATTTCCGGTTGTCAACGTCCGTTCAAATCTTAATCGGTCCCGAAGGAGATTTTACGCCACACGAAATTGGATTAGCCCTTCAGCATAATTATACGCCAGTTACTTTAGGAAATACCCGTTTACGAACAGAAACTGCTGGCGTGGTAGCCGCAACTATCCTTTGTATCTAAAATTTTTTGAAATTTACTTTGGTGACAGGCAGCAGTAACAATGTTTGGTCTTTCGTTGCGTCGCACTCTTGTACTATTGGTGCTGTGTGCAGCGCGGCTTCCTATCACAACTCGCAGCAGTAGTTCTTCTGCCATTTATAAAAAAGGGCCTTTAATAAATATGGTAAGCACATTGTTTTAAAAGATGAACGGATTGCGACGCAACGATGATGCTAAGAAAACCCTAGCTGGTATCCTACATTTCTCCTCGCTCTTTGCATGCTGAGAGTTTGGTTAAAGTTAAGAGAGAGAGAGAGTAGTGTGAGCAGCTAAAAGATTTTACACTTAAGCTTTTAAAACAGGCTGTACTTTTTCTTCTACCAGTTGTTTAAAATTCTCCAGATCGTTAGAATCGAAAAAGCTGCTGTGCAACATGATAAATGATTCGTTGGGTTGGTAAAGTAAAACCAGGTCGGAACTAATGAGTGCGCCGGTAAAATCGCTCCAATAGCTTAACAGCGTATCAGATGCAGTTGTTGTAGTTATTTGGTCAGGAGTTACCTCAAGGGTGTAATTAGCGTATTCGTCTAAGTTCTTTAGAATTTTTCCGCCGGCATTATATAACCTTTTGCGCATGGTATAAAAGTATAGCAACGCGAAAGTGATGTACAAAAGTGCCATGTAATAATTATGACCGGGTGTAGGTCGTTGAGCTTCTGTGTAAATAAGATAACCCGCTAATAATATCAACATGCCAGGGATAATAAATAACTCCCTTTTTTTGCGCCTTGCTCTCGGTTGATTGTTGTAATGCAAAGCAAGGCTTTGGTTAATGATATCTTCTGTAAGCGCAACCTTAATATGCATGGTGTTGAAGTAAATGGTTGCAAATGTTTTTTACTATTGACGGTCCCTCGTAAATAAAACCTGTCCAAACTTGTAGGAGGCTTGCACCTGCTTTAAGTTTTTCTTCTGCGTCTGCACCCGTAAAAATGCCGCCGCTTGCAATTACTGGCAATGAGCCGTTTGTGTGAGTTGTAATATATTTTACAATTTCAGTTGATTTGCTTTTTACAGGTTTACCGCTTAATCCACCTGCGCCTATTGCATCTACTGTTTGCTTCGTGCTAACTAAATTCTCCCTGCTTATAGTTGTATTCGTAGCGACAAGTCCTGCAAGTTCTACCTCCTGGGAAAGTTCAATAATGTCGTCTAATTGCCCAATGGTAATGTCAGGCGCAATCTTTAGTAGCAACGGCTTCGGGTTAAGTTTCCCGTTGTTAATTGTTTGCAGGTGTCCCAGTATTTTTTGCAAGCTTGATTTTTCCTGCAACTGCCGCAAGCCTGGTGTATTTGGGCTGCTTACGTTTACAACAAAGTAATCTACATAATTAAACAGCTCGTTGAAGCAGATCTCGTAATCCTTCCATGCATCTTCGTTAGGTGTGTCTTTGTTTTTCCCAATGTTTCCGCCAATTATTATGTTTCTTTTTGTTTGCCGCAATCTTGCTGCAACTTCTTTTACTCCGTTATTATTAAAACCCATTCTATTAATAATTGCCTTGTCATCAGGCAAGCGAAAAAGTCGTGGCTTATCATTACCAACTTGTGGCCGGGGTGTTACCGTTCCTATTTCAATAAAGCCGAAACCCAAGGCTTCCAATTCTTTAATGTAAAGTGCATTTTTATCAAACCCAGCCCCGAGACCTACAGGGTTCTTAAAGTAAAGACCGAAAACGGTTTTTGCGAGTCGTTGGTCCTCAAGAGAAAAATTGTTGAACAGCGCCTTATTTATAAATTCTACTTCACTGGCACCTTTTAATGCCTTCATCGAGAAGTGATGAACAGCTTCCGCATCAAAATTAAAGAGGATATTTCGTAGCAATTGATACATACAGGTGGCGAAGGTAGGCAGGATGAATTTCACAAAAAAGAAGGAATAGTTGTTTCTGCAACTTTTATTTGTTTTGGCTATATTTGGTATCAATAAAATTTCAATTATGCAGGAAGCATATATAGTGGCTGGTTATCGTACCGCGGTTACAAAAAGTAAAAAAGGCGGCTTCAGGTTTACACGACCAGATGACCTTGCTATTGAAGTTATAAGAGGGCTGATGGCCTCGGTGCCACAGTTGGAAGCCAAGAGGGTAGATGATGTGATAGTTGGAAACGCCGTTCCTGAAGCTGAGCAAGGCTTGCAGGTAGGAAGAATAATTGCTGCCCGCGCCCTGGGTTTTGATGTGCCCGGAATGACAGTAAACCGCTATTGTGCAAGCGGTTTAGAAACAATAAGTATTGCTACCGCTAAAATAAGAATGGGCATGGCCGATTGTATAATTGCCGGCGGCGTGGAAAGTATGAGCTATGTACCTACAGCTGGTTGGAAAACAGTACCAGCCTATAGCATTGCCAGCGACGAACCTGATTATTACTTAGCAATGGGCCTAACCGCAGAAGCTGTTGCAAAAGAATTTAATGTTAACCGGAACGACCAGGACGAGTTCAGCTATAACTCGCACCAGAAAGCAATAAACGCAATTAAGAACGGCTACTTTAAAGAAGGAATACTTCCAATAAATGTTGAGCAGGTTTACTTAGATGAGAAAGGCAAAAAGCAAAAAAGAAATTTTGTGGTGGATACCGATGAAGGTCCTCGTGCTGATACTAACCTCGAGGCACTTGCTAAGTTGAAACCTGCTTTTGCCGCAGGTGGTGTCGTTACCGCTGGCAATTCCTCCCAAACAAGTGATGGGGCAAGTTTCGTGATCGTAATGAGCGAAAAAATGGTGAAGGAGCTTAGCCTTCAACCAATTGGAAGACTGGTAGGCTGCGTAAGTGCAGGAGTTCATCCACGCATAATGGGTATTGGTCCTGTTGCTGCGGTGCCCAAGGTTTTAAAGCAGGTAAACATGCATCAAAACGATATCGATCTTGTCGAAATGAACGAGGCTTTTGCTTCGCAGGGTCTTGCAATTATTCGTGAGCTTGGTTTAAATCCCGACATAGTAAATATTAACGGTGGCGCCATTGCATTAGGTCATCCGCTGGGCTGTACCGGTTGTAAACTTACTGTGCAGATTTTAAGCGATCTTAAACGACTGAATAAAAAGTATGGTTTGGTTACAGCTTGCGTTGGCGGTGGCCAGGGCATTGCGGGCATCATTGAGAGACTATAAGTTTAAAAAATATTTCAGGAAGCTTCTCCCTTGTAGGAGAAGTTTTTTTTGATTCCGGCATAGCGCTACTATGAAGCTTTGCTTGCGACGCTCCTTTCATCAGTAGTAGTCCCCTTAGCAGAAAAACGGGATGCTTTAAAATGGAAAGCTGCACCCCGATTATTACACAATAAAAAATGTTATGAAAGCGAATGTTCTAACAGGTATTAACCAACCATTCATTTGGCAGGAGGTAACCACTCCTCAACCTTTAAAAGGTGAGGTGTTAATTAAGATACAGGCGGCTGCATTAAACCATAGAGATCTTTGGATACAAAAAGGTCAGTATGCAGGACTACGCTTTCCAATAATAGTAGGAAGTGATGGTAGCGGTATTGTAACCCAGGTTGGCGAAGGAGTTGATGAAACATGGATAGGAAAAGAAGTGATCATCAACCCGGGAATGAATTGGGGTGATGAGCCTGCTTTTCAAAGCAGAAGCTTTAAAGTACTTGGCTTGCCCGATGATGGGACCTTTGCAGAATATGTAAAAGTGCCTGTAGAAAATGTAGACATCAAACCTTCTTTTTTAAGTTGGGATGAAGCAGCAGCTATTCCGTTAGCAGGGTTAACAGGCTACCGTGCACTTTTTACAAAAGGTGGTTGTAAGGCAGGTAGTACCGTTCTAATCTCCGGTGTTGGTGGAGGCGTTGCACTTATAACTATGCAAATGGCTTTAGCAGCAGGGGCTGAAGTATATGTGACCTCAGGAGACGATTCTAAAATAGAAAGATCAAAAGAATTAGGAGCAAAGGAAGGCGTTAATTATAAAATAAATGGTTGGCATAAACTACTTCAAAGTGCAGTTGATGGGTTTGATGTTATTATAGACAGTGCTGCTGGCGAAAGTGCTAAAAACTTTATTGAATTAGCTAGGCCCGGTGGAAGAATAGTTTTTTATGGTGGAACGCAAGGGCCAATAACTACACTTAACCCGCAAAAACTATTTTGGAAACAGTTAAGCTTGCTAGGTAGCACAATAGGTACAAATGAAGAATTTAAAGCAATGTTATCCCTGTTTGAAACACACACTATCCATCCGGTAGTGGATGCTGTTTTTAAAATGGAGGAAGCAGAGCAGGCTGTTCGAAAAATGGAAAAAGGGGAACAATTTGGTAAGATTTTGCTACGCCCCTAACCACCTAAAAACTTGCCGGTGAGAATAAAGACTTATTATGTAAGCCTAAAGATGCCTACAGGTTTGCGGATGAACGTAATGCGACGCAACGATGCTGCAGGTAGATCAAATGCTCGTCTATTAAAAAATAAATACTATTCAATTCTGTCTTTTCGTTAATATTATAGTCTACTCTTTTACCTAAATTCCCCTTTTATGGACAGGAGAAAGTTCCTCTCTGCTTTTAAATCCCGTTCCGCAGCTCCTGGTGCAATCGAGGAATTAATAGAACCTCCTGAAACGGCAAGAACTAAAACAACATTAGCACCTTACACAGGCCCTTGGAGAACGAACGAGGTGGTGCATTTACTTAAAAGGACAATGTTTGGTGCAAGCAAAGCCATTATTGATTATTTCTTATCGCGTACAACCTCTCAAAGTGTCGACGAACTTATTAATCCTGTCACTCCACTTCCAGAGCCACCCGTAAAAGAATACGACACTACAGGTGCACTTACACAACCCGATGTAAACATTGCACCGGGGGCAACGTGGGTCAACGATCCTAATAACGATGGAACAATTCAAAGCCGCAGACGTGCTTCGTTTAAAAAGTGGTGGATGGGCCAAATAATTAACCAGGATAGAAGTATTCGCGAAAAGATGACCATGCTTTGGCACGATCACTTTAGTACAGAAACGGTTGATGTAAGCAACGCACAATACATTTATAAGCACCATGCTTTATTGAGAAGTAACAGCTTGGGAAATTTTAAATCGTTGGTAAGAGCAGTTACTATTGACCCGGCAATGCTGGTGTATTTAAACGGGCAGTTAAATACTGCTAACGCCCCTGATGAAAATTTTTCGAGAGAACTACAGGAGCTTTTCTGTTGCGGAAAGGGACCCGGTTCTTTGTACACAGAAGGAGATGTAAAAGAGGCCGCAAAAGTGTTAACTGGCTGGCGCAATAATGCAACAACGATCTCCTCGTATTTTGACTCTACCCGTCATAATACTACGACTAAAACCTTCTCGTCTTTTTATAATAATACAGTAATAACGGGCCGCACAGGGGCTACAGGCGGAGACCTTGAATTGGATGCACTTCTTACAATGATCTTTTCTACCCAGGAAGTGGCACTGTATGTCTGTAGAAAAATTTATAGATGGTTTGTTTATTATGATATTGATTCTGCTGTTGAAGCCAATATTATAACTCCTCTTGCTGCTATTTTCAGGAGTAATAACTATGAAATAAAACCTGTACTAAGTGCCCTATTAAACAGCGAACATTTTTTTGATGTTCTTAACCAGGGTTGTTTTATTAAAAGTCCTGTTGAGCTTGTGGTTGGCGTTTGCAGGGAGTTTAAAGTTGCCTTTCCTGCTGCCACTGATTATATAAGTAACTATGCCTTATGGAACGGCCTTGTTAGTTATTCATCTAACATGCAGCAAAACATTGGCGATCCTCCTGATGTAAGTGGTTGGAAGGCGTACTACCAGGCACCGCAGTTCTACGAGATATGGATTAACAGCGATACGTACCCGAAGAGAAACCAGTTTACCGATCTACTGGTAGGAAATGGTTACACGGCTAACAGTAAAAAAATAGTGGTTGATGGGGCAGAGTTTGCAAAACAATTATCTAACCCGGGCAATCCTAATATTCTTATTGATGATCTTCTAAATATTATTTTCAGGTTACCTCTTTCATCGGCAAGCAAAGCCCAATTAAAAACAGATATCCTGCTTGGCGGCCAATCAGATGACAAGTATTGGACAAACGCCTGGATTTTGTTTATAAGCAATCCTGCAGATACAAGTAATGCTACGATTGTTAAGAACAGGCTTCGCGATCTTCTTAAATATTTAATGGACATGGCTGAATATCAGCTTATCTAAATCTTTCCTTATGAAGCGTAGAGATTTTCTTAAAGGAGCTATTCCAGCCAGTGTTACTTTGCCCGGGTTGTTGTCTCCATTTTCAGTGAAGGCATTTGCAGAAAATGCACCCTTAGTGCAGGCATTAATGTTACCTACTACTATTACAGATCATGTGCTGGTGCTGGTTCAACTAACAGGCGGTAACGATGGGTTAAATACAGTGATCCCTTTAGAGATCTACAATAGTTATATAAACGCCCGGGCAAATATTGCCATACCAGAATCTAAAGTGCTTCACCTTACAGGAGTAAATAAAGTGGGTCTTCACCCTTCCATGACAGGAATACAATCTTTATTCAACGATGGAAAAGCAGCCATTGTACAATCAGTAGGTTACCCTTCACCCAACTTTTCGCATTTTAGAGCTACCGACATATGGATGAGTGCATCTGAAAGTAACCAGAGCATTAACAGCGGTTGGATGGGGCGTTACCTAAATTATGAATACCCCAATTTCCCCAACGGCTTCCCTAATTCTACTATGACGGATCCTTTGGCTATCCAGATAGGTTCTGTTGCTTCTCTCACATTGCAAGGGCCTGCAATAAACATGGGCATGAGCATTAGCAACCCCACCAGTTTTTACAGTCTCCTAAATGGTATTCTCGAGCCTGCACCATCAACACCTGCAGGTAAGGAACTGACTTATATTCGCACGGTAGCTAAACAAACTGAACAATATGCCACAGTAATTAAAAATGCTGCCAATAGTGTAACCCAACAGGTAACCTACCCCACTGGCAATTCACTCGCCGATCAATTAAAAATTGTAGCCCGTTTAATAAAAGGAGGACTGCAAACAAGAGTTTACATGGTTAGTTTTGGCAGCTTCGATACACATGCATCGCAAGTTAATAGTATAGACACTACTACCGGCACCCACGCTATCCTGTTACAAAAAGTCAGCGATGCAATTAAAGCGTTTCAAGATGATCTTAAGTATTTAGGCGTAGAAGAACGAGTTGTCGGAATGACGTTTTCGGAGTTCGGTCGCCGCATAAAAAGTAATGGAAGTATTGGAACCGATCACGGCGCTGCTGCCCCCCTATTCGTTTTCGGCAAAAATGTTTTGCCTGGTGTTATTGGCGATACGCCTGCTATCACCACCTCGGTTAGTGTAAACGATAACCTCCCTTTTCAATATGATTTCCGTAGTGTTTATTCTACTTTGCTCGAGAATTGGCTGTGCGTAAAAAAGGAAGACCTGCAGACCATTATGCTAAAAAACTTTCAAACCTTACCGCTTATTAATACTGCTGCTTGCAAAGTAAGTAGCCCCAACACTTCAGGCACCAAATTAATCTCCAATTATCCCAATCCTTTTGCCGCATCTACAACTATCACTTTTACAACAGCCGGTGGCCATACGCTAGTGCAAGTTATTGATGTACTAGGTAGAGTAATTCAAACTTTGGTTGACGAGGATTACCAGGCCGGAACTTATCAGGTGGTCTTTAAAAGCACTGCAATACAAAAAGGAGTCTACTACGCCCGTCTTCAAAATCTTTCTGCTCAACAAGTAAGAACTATGTTGAAAGCAGAATAACCATACAATTTGTCTTTTATTTTTTGTTTCCAGCATTCGGTTTAAACCCACCATCGTTGTGTCACTCACTTGTACTATTTGTATTCTATTCGAAGAAAGCCAAACTTCACTACAGTAAAATGTGTTTGCAACATTGTTTTAATTTTTACAGTCTTACCTATATTTGCAACGTTGTAACAAAAACAGTTTATGAAGCTTTTTACTATTTGCCTCCTGCCTCTACTCTTAGTTCCCATATTTAAAATCGTCGCACAAACTCCAACTACACATGCTCGGCCTGTGCGGGGAACGCTTTCAGGAAGAGTAACGAACGAAGCCGGAGAACCTTTACCCGCTACTACTATTTATATTCATGATATTAAGGCCGGGTCTATTGCGACTGACAGTGGCACTTACACTACACGCCCTGTTAGTTCCGGTAACTACTTAATTGAAGTGACACATCAGGGCTATTCCCCCGTTATAGAAAATATCAGGATAAGCGGAATTACCCACCACAACTTTGTACTAAGAGAGCACATCGTAGAACAGGAAGGGGTAACAGTAACAGGCGTTAGCTCCGCAACACGATTAAGACAATCACCACAACCGGTATCATTAGTAAATCGCACAGATCTTTTAAGGGCAGCTTCTAATAACATTATAGATGCACTTACGCGAAAGGCAGGCATTTCTTCAATTTCAACTGGCCCGGCCATTTCCAAACCAGTTATAAGAGGGTTAGGATACAACAGGGTAGTTACTATTAACGATGGCATCAGGCAAGAGGGGCAACAATGGGGTGATGAGCACGGCATAGAAATAGATGAATACAGTGTTCAAAGGGTAGAAATCTTAAAAGGCCCCGCTTCCTTAACTTATGGAAGTGATGCAATTGCCGGTGTAATAAACATGATAACAAATACCCCCCTTGAACCTGGAACAACTAAGGGCAATATTCTTTTACACCATAACACAAATAATAATTTGCTTGGCTTTAATGCCAATCTGGCCGGGCACAACAAAAAAGGATTCAACTGGAATACATACTCAACCCTAAGATCGGCAGGTGATTACAAAAACAAATACGACAGAAGGGTTTTAAACAGCAGGTTCAACGAAAGAAACTTTGGGGGTTACATCGGCATAAATAAAGGTTGGGGTTTTTCTCATCTTATTCTTTCTACAGTTCACCAAAACTTTGGTTTGATTGAAGGCGATCGTGATTCTGCTACAGGGTATTTTGTATTAAACAGCGGACTGCCTAATGAAGCAATCGCTACAAACGAGCAACTTAAAAGCAGGGACTTATTCATTCCAAACCAAAGCATCAACCATACTAAAATTGCCCTGGATAATAGCATAGCAGCAGGAAGTGGAAGGATATCTGCTACATTTGGCTACCAGGCAAACAAGAGAATGGAATTCGGAGATGTGTATGCGCCTGAAACACCCGGTATTTACTTTGATCTTCGAACTTTTAATTACAACCTTGCTTATCATTTTGCTGAAGCAAGAGGCTGGCGAACATCGTTAGGTTTAAATGGCATGGTGCAGCAAAGCACCAACAAAGGAGAAGAAACAATTATCCCTGACTATAACCTTTGGGACGCCGGTCTTTACATCTACTCACGAAAGACTTTCAATAAGGTAAATATTAGCGCAGGCTTAAGAGGCGATACCAGGACGATAACAGCAGAGCGTTTAGTTGAAAATGGCGCTTTGAAATTTAAAGACTTTGAAAGAACCTTTGGCAACGTAACAGGAAGTTTAGGTTTAAGTTACGATGCAAGTAAGCAAGTAACTTTTAAAGCAAACCTTGCCCGTGGTTACCGTGCACCAAGCATAGCTGAGCTTAGCAGTAACGGCGCCCACGAAGGAACAAACCGCTACGAATATGGCGAACAAAATTTAAAAACAGAAACTTCACTTCAATTTGATGCAGGCTTCGAACTAAATACGCCACACTTTAACCTTGGTATAAATGGTTATGTAAACAATATGAGCAACTACATTTACTACCGCAAAATTGCATCAGTGCTTGGTGGAGATTCTGTTGTAAATGAAGGCGGCGAAGATTTCGGTGCTTTCCGTTTCGACCAGGCTCGTGTTACACTTGCTGGTGTTGAAGCTAATTTTGATGTTCACCCGCACCCTTTAGACTGGCTGCATTTTGAAAATACTTTTTCATTGGTAAATGCCCGTTTTGCTAACCCTATTGAAGGAACCCGCCAACTACCTTTTATTCCTGCACCACGTGTTATAAGTGAGTTACGTGCCGATTTTTCTACCGTAGGCAAGACTTTGAAGAACACTTATTTTAAAGTGGAGTTTGATTACACTGGTACGAGAAAAAATGTTTTTTATGTCTACAATACTGAAACGCCAACTGCTGGTTACGGTCTTTTAAACATTGGTGCAGGTACTGAGTTTATGTCGAAAGGTAAAAGGCTGGCGGCCATATTTCTTTCCTTAAATAATGTTACCGATGTAGCTTATCAAAACCACTTGAGCCGCTTAAAGTATACGGATGTAAACAATGTAACAGGAAGGCAAGGCATTTTCAACATGGGCAGAAACTTCAATGTCAAGTTGAATATTCCGCTTGATTTTGTAAGTAAATAAAAAGTGTGAGATGGCATTATGATACAGGGATTAGTGCCTTGATGAGTCATCGTTGCGTCGCATTTCGTTCATCTTTTAGTTACTATGGCATCGTTCCTTTAAAAAAAGTTGAATATAATTACTACCAGTACAAGAGTGCGACGCAAGTAAAGCTGATTAATTGTTCTGTAGCCAGTAACATAAAAATCGCCTTAAATATCATCGACTGAAAAAGCTATTATCAAAAAAATGATGATAGCTTTTTTTATTTGTAATTTGCCAGTATGGATATTACAATCAATACTCCTGCACTGCTTTTTCCTGCAATTAGTTTAATAATGCTGGCCTATACAAACCGGTTTTTGGCGCTTGCCAGCAGGGTAAGATCGCTGCATGATAAATACCTCGGCAGCACCAACCAGGCTGTAATTCATGGGCAGATAAAAAACCTTCGCTACCGGCTTCGGATGATTAAAAACATGCAGGCTTTAGGTGTGCTAAGTTTTCTTACGGCCATTATTTGTATGTACTTTATTTACATTCAATGGATGGCCGTTGCAAACATTTTGTTTGGCATTAGCTTATTTCTTTTCTCCACTTCTTTGGTGCTTTCGCTCGTCGAAATTCAACTAAGTACAAAGGCGCTTGAAATTGAGTTGAGTGATATGGCCGATCTTAAAGATCCGTCGCTTGTACAGTATATTAAAAGCAAATTTGAAAGAGATTAAGCACCTATAAAAACATGCAAAACAAATCGAAGCTCAATCTTTTCTCGCTTACCATGATCGTGATTGGTCTTGTAATTGGCATGGGAATTTTTAGAACGGCACGCGATGCGGCCAATGAATCATTAACGCCTTCTATCTATTTTTCCGCATGGATTGTTGGTGGATTAGTGGCTTTATGTGGTGCACTTACTTATGCTGAAATAGGATCAAGGTACCCGGTAACAGGTGGCTATTATAAAGTGTTTTCTTATGCTTATCATCCATCAATTGCGTTTGCTTTAAATTGTAGTATTCTTATATCGAATGCTGCATCTATTGCAGGTGTTGCATTAATTGGGGCAGGTTATATTGTAAGTGTTTTATTGCCAGGGGCGCCACAGTCAGTGGCTATGCTGATTGCAATTTTTGCAATCCTTCTTTTTTATGGCGTGAATGTTTTGGGCTTAAAAATGAGTTCTAAGACGCAGAACGTACTCATGCTTGTAAAAATTTCAATGCTGCTGTTAATTGTAACTGCATTGTTTTATCCACCTGCTTATGCTGCTAATAATGTTCCTATCACGCAAGCAATCCCAGCAGGAACGGGCTTTAAAGATATTATTACATCATTTGGTTTGTGTCTTGTAGCAGTATCGTTTACTTATGGCGGTTACCAGCAAACGATCAACTTTGGTAGCGAAGTAAAAGATGCACCACGCACGGTTCCTAAAGGAATCTTTATCGGTATCATTGTCATCATTGTTTTCTACCTACTTGTTAATGTAGCTTATTATAATATTATTGGCTTCAACGAATTAAAGAACACGAGGGAAATTGCATCGGTAGTAGTAGGTAAAATGTTCGGGCCGCAAGGTGCTAATGTATTTTCGTTATTACTTTTTATTTCGGTATTGGCCTATGTAAATGTTACACTACTAAGTAACCCCCGAGTAATTTTTGCAATGAGTGAAGATGGTGTACTTCCTAAAGTATTCCAACGCAGGTGGGAAAGTAAGAACGTGTACATAGTAGCACTTACCACTTTTGCTGCAATTGCTATGGTGGTTGTCTTCTTTGCAGAAACTTTTGAAAGGATCTTAAGCTTCAGTATTTTTTTAGACTCGTTTGGTATGGCCACATCTGCAGCTACCATTTTTATTCTACGCAAACGAACAAAGCATTTGGATAATACAGGCATTTATAAAATGAGGCTTTACCCATTGTTACCGTTGTTATTTATACTCGCTTATGTTTTTGTTTGCGCAAGCATTGCTATCAACAACACCAATATTGCGTTGACTGGTATTGCTGTTATGGTAGCTTTTATAGTTATATATTTTATTATTCCTAAAAGAGAAGCAATCCATATTGAACCGCCAACTGAACCAGTAGAAAATGAGTGATAATAATATTCCCACAGACCTATCTTATATACTGAATGAATATGCTGAGGACAGGGAGCAATACTTTAATGCTATAGCTCCCCCAATTGTACAAACCAGCAATTTTGCTTTTAAAACAGTTGATGAAATGCGTCACGCCTTTGCTGACGAGTCATCAACTTATTTATACAGCCGCGGTTTAAATCCAACAGTAGATATTTTAAGAAAGAAACTAGCTGCCTTAGATGGAGCAGAGGATTGTCTTGTATTTAGCAGCGGTGCTGCAGCCATATTTGCTGCGGTATTAGCCAATGTAAAAAGTGGTGATCATATTGTTTCAGTAAGAAAACCATACACATGGGCACAAAAAACTTTTGATGTTATCCTTCCCAGGTTTAATGTTACTACAACCTATGTAGATGGAAGAGACATTAATAATTTTCAAGAGGCGATAAGACCAAATACAACGCTTATCTATCTTGAAACACCCAACAGTTGGGATTATGCCATACAAGATCTTAAAGCTGTCGCTGCGCTAGCGAAAGAAAAAAATATCATAACTATTTGCGACAACAGTTATTGTACGCCAATCTATCAAAAGCCTGTTGATTTTGGTATTGATCTTTCGCTTCAATCTGCTACGAAATATATTGGCGGGCACAGTGATGTAGTAGCTGGCGTTTTAAGCGGCAGTAAAAAAATGATCGGTAAGATCTTCAATAGCGAATACCTTAATATTGGCAGTGGCATTTCACCTTTTAATGCCTGGCTGCTGATTCGCGGTCTTCGTACGCTTGGTATAAGGCTCGAAAAAAGCACAGCGACCACGCAAAAAGTTTTTGATTTTCTGCAGTCACATCCTTTCGTTGAAAAAGTTTTGTTTCCTTTCGATCCTTCATTTCGGCAATACGAACTTGCAAAGCAGCAGATGAAGGGCTCTTGTGGTCTCATGACTTTCGTAATTAAAGCGGACACTTTACAGCAAATTGAAAAGTTCTGCGAAAGTCTTAAGCACATTTTAATGGCAGTAAGTTGGGGGGGGTACGAATCTTTGATCATTCCAAAATGTGCTGGTATTAAGCCTAATTATTTTAATGCCGCAAAGGAAGAACACCGCATGTTGCGCTTATACGTTGGTCTTGAAGAGCCGGAATATATAATTAACGATCTTCAACAAGCTTTTGAGCAGTATTTGTAAACTAGGAGATTCTCTTTTTTTTTGAGCCCGGCTTCATTGCTACTATCAAGTTTTACTTGCGTCGCACTCTTGTACTTTTATTTCAACATGCAGCAAAGGAGGTTAATAGCTTTTATTGATTAACTTTTAGCGCTCATATTAGCAAGCAGTACAAGTGAGTGACACAACGATGATCCTATGAAAACCTAATGTTGGTTACAAAAACAATAAAAGCATGTAAAATGCTGCTGGCTAATGCGCTTTTAGATAAATCATTTAATCTGTTATTTTCATACATGAAAAAGCTTCTGACCCTAACTCTTATTTTAACTGCTCTAACTGCCTCAAGCCAGCAGAGATGGGACCTGCGAAAATGTATTGACCATGCAATGGCTAATAACATTACCGTAAGGCAAGCCAAGGCCCAGGCGCAGCTGTCGGTATTGCAGTTCGAGCAATCAAAAATGACGAGGCTGCCAACACTTGGCGGCTCCCTATCGGGAAGCTACCAGCACGGACTTAACGAGAACCCGACAACCGGAACATTAGAAAGTGCCAATTTTTTATCGGGTAGTTTAGGTGTTCAGGCGGGCTATACAATTTTTAATTGGGGACTACGCAAAAACCTGATTGCAGCAAATGAACTAAACGCTATAGCAGACCAGGTGGGTGTAGAAAGAGCCCAAAACGATATTGCACTTTTAGTTGCTAATGCGTTTTTAACTATAATGCTTCGCAACGAGCAAGTCAACATCAGTCGCCTTCAGTTGAATCAATCAAATGCACAATTAGTCAATATCAGGAAATTGGTGAATGCAGGATCGCAACCCGAACTTAATGCGATTCAATTGGAAGCTCAACAGGCAAGAGATACTGCTGCTTTAATGCAGGCGCAATCTTTGGCTCAACAAGCTTATATTACTCTTAAGGCATATCTTAATATTGATCAATCAACCCCTTTCGAAATTGTTGCACACGAAGTTGAAAATATACAGGTGGATAACATAACTGATCTGCAACCGGAAGCTGTTTATAGTTTAGCACTAACAAACCAGCCAATTCAAAAGATTACAGCTTTAAGAATCCAAGGAGCAAAAAAACAGGTAGCTGCGGCAAGAGCAGCTATGTACCCGACCGTATCAGCATTTGCAGGCTTAAATACAAGGTTTGTGAATGCAAAGCAACCAATAGTTGTTACACTTCCTGCTGACAGCACAGGCGCTTATATAAATGTAAGCGGAACAAAATACAATGTTATGGCGCCAAGTAGAGCTATTGCAGGCTATGTAGGTGTGCCGCTTACAAGGCAGCTTAATACTAACTTTGGACAGAGCATTGGACTTAGTATTAACTTCCCTATTTTCAACCAGTATACCAGTAGAACACAGTGGTTAAGATCTAAGGTTGCTGTAGTACAGAATGAGTTGAATGATGAGCAGGAAAAGATCAACCTAAAAACAAACATCTACAATGCTTACCAAAACGCCTTTGCGAGTTTACAAAAATACAATGCATCACTACGTACAGTTGAAGCATCGCAGAAAGCATTTGATTTCTCGCAAAAGCGATACGACATAGGACTCCTTGGAACACTAGACTTCATTATTACGCAGGGCAACCTGTTTAGGGCAAGGGTAGAAGCTTTAAGTAATCACTACGATTATGTTTTTCAAATGAAGGTGCTCGAATTTTATAAAGGTCAAGGTTTAAAATTGTAAGCACGTCATCAACCCAAAAAAACAATATGAATAAAAAATTGATCTGGATTATAGGAAGCTTGGTTTTAGTTATTATTGTGTTGGTAGTACTAAAAAAGAGAGGAGTAATTGGCAGCGAAGAGGGTACAAAAGTTACAGTTGAAAAAGTAACAAAGCGCACCATAATTGAAGTAGTAAATGCAAGCGGAAAAGTTTACCCTGAAATTGAGGTTAAAGTAAGCCCCGACATTAGTGGTGAGATAGTGGAACTTAATGTAGAGGAAGGCGACAGCGTAAGAAGGGGACAAGTGTTAGCAAGAATTTATGCCGATATCTACGATACGCAAAGAGACCAGGCAGCAGCAGGAGTAAGTGCACAGCAAGCCCAGGTAAACAATGCACAAGCAAACTTGGGAGCACTGAAGGCAACATTAGACCAGGCAACAGTTACTTATAATCGCCAGAAGCAGTTGCTCGATGAAAAAGTTATTTCAAGAGCTGAATTTGAACAAGCGGACCAATCTTTAAAATCTGCAAAGGCCCAATACAATGCGGCTGTAGCAGGCATTAAAGGAACGCAGGCAACTGTAAGAAGTGCACAGGCACAACTATCACGCGCTAATAAAGACGTAAGCCGTGCTACCCTCGTAGCACCAATGGACGGTGTAGTAAGTTTGCTCAACGTAAAAAAAGGCGAAAGGGTAGTAGGTACCGCCCAAATGGCAGGAACTGAAATGTTGCGGGTGGCTGATATGAAGCTGATAGAAGTAAGGGTTGATGTGGGTGAAAACGATATCCCAAAAGTAAAATTCGGCGATAGTGCTTGGGTGGAAATTGACGCTTACAACAAAAGAAAATTCCGTGGTGTAGTTACAAAAATTGCGAGCAGTAATACCAATGCTGCACAGGCACAAGCTTCAGGCACCGATGTTACTAATTACAAGGTTCACATACGATTACTTCCGCAAAGCTACCAGGATCTAATCGACCCCAACAGGCCAAAAAGTTTCCCTTTCAGACCGGGGATGAATGCGAGTGCCGATATACAAACTAAGGTCCATGCAAACGCCGTTTCTGTCCCCATCAATGCGGTAACCACACGCGAAAAAGGCAGCGACAAAACCCTGGCGGACAAGAAAGAAAAAAAGGACGAAGACGCTGGTTCTGCTACTGCTGGTACCGGGGATGATGAAGATTTTGAAGAGATCGTTTTTGTTTTGCAGCCCGATAAAAAAACAGTAAAACTCGCAAAAGTGCGAACCGATATCCAAGACATTAACTACATCGAAATACTTGCAGGCTTAAAAGAAGGTGATGAAGTAGTTACCGGGCCTTATTCTGTAATAAGTAAAACACTTAAAGAAGGCGACAAGATAATTGTAGTAACAAAAGACAAATTATTCGAAGAGAAAAAGTAAATATATTTTGCGAAAAGGAGGAGCGATCCTCCTTTTTTATTGTATGATTTTGGTTGCCAGCATTTGAATTTAATAAGCATTCGTTGTGTCACTCAATTGTACTATTTGTTCATTCTTCATCGGCTCAACCTTTTAATGAGTAAAAACGCCATCCCGTTCTAACAAGATTGTGATTTCCTCGGAGTCTATTATTAAAAATTGCTCAACGACATGATATTATCATCATTTACAGGTTACCATACTCAATTTACTGCTTCTATGGGTGGGTTTTCTTGTCATCCCCATTTTACTGCAAATAGTTGTCAATAACCTTCCAATAAGCTTGATAGCATTTTTGCTACAGTATCATCCCGATAGCTATTTTTTATTATAAAGAACATACGTACCCTATACTTTTCAAGATAATTGCTATCATTTCAAGAACTGTTTTGGTACCCCTCAATAACCTTTCTGCACTCATACTTCCAACTAAAATTGCCGATGCTATTCAAAATTTTTTCCTCCAAGAAGTAAATTAATTGAGATCATAAAGCTCCTATTGTCAGTGTAGAGGATATCCTTCGGAAGCAACATAAAAGGCAGAATTATAACCTAAAGTTTCAATAGTTATTATTGCTATAATTTATATAATTATGGGAAATAGACAAGGGAAATCTACCATCTAATGGAGTCTGTCTAAAAAAAGAAGCCCCGGCCAAAAAGCCAGGGCGATTTTAGTAAACCCCCAATAAACTATTTAGAATTCTAGCGAGCTAGATACTTTTGCCGTTTGATAAAGCAAAGTTCCAGCATTAAATCTTCAAAAACACCAGTAGAAATACGGGAAGTTAAATTCTCTTCAAATTTTAATAAAAGCCTATTTCCCCAATACCGATAAGAATAAAAAAAAGGCCCCGTATTTCTACTGGTGTTTTTTCGTTATTATAAATAGAACTTTGTACTTAAACCAAAACTAATGAGTAATCCTACGCCCTTAAAAGAACATTCTATTCCTCTTAATAAGGCCATCGAAATGACCAGGAGGTACCGCAAAGATCAAGAGAAGGTTTTAGCAGACCCGTATAAGGGGAAAAATATTCTATCCTTTTCCGAAACTTTTAGCAAAAAAGCACTAATGCCTTTTTTCATAAATGACGAATGCGAGTACATCAGGATCTATTTTGGTATGGATGATGAAATGAAAGTGCATTCAATCCTTGTGGGTGCCAATGCAAAGGATGAAGATCTTTTGCCATCATCTATTACTGAAGATGACAATGAAATATTAGAAGAGGCAAGAAGGTGTCCAGATTTTTGTCCTCCACCCTCTGATTTAAATACAGATTGATGTCTTTCAGTCTTGCATTAGGTCTTGTTAGTGCCTATAGCTTAACTCTTGCAGCAATAATAGCAGTAGTGAAATATAAGGGTCTTTTAAAAACATACCGACCATTTCTTTATTTCATCTGGGCAGGGCTCGCCAACGAATTAGCAACAGAATTAATGGCTTATAACGGCCGGGCAATTTCCATTAACAACAATATTTATGTAATGGTTGAAAGCTTGCTTTTACTGTGGTTATTCAAAAATTGGAACCCGAAGACAAAGAGGGATTACCGGTTCGAAATCCTGGCCGTGGTGTTTGTTACAACATGGGTATTAGAGAGCTTCGTTTTCAGAAGCTTAAAAGAATCCAGCTCTTATTTCCGGGTCTTATACACTTTAAGCTTTGTGTTTTTCAGTATTGATACCATTAACTATGTAATCATGACTGAACGCAAGTCTCTATTTCAAAATGCAAAGTTTATAATTGCTGCCGGTTTCTTGGTTTATTTTAGTTTTAAAGCACTGATCGAAATCTTTTTTGCTATAAAGTTGAATGTTACTGATTCTTTTTATAATTCGCTTTTTAATATCCTTGTTATTATTAACCTTCTTGTTAACCTGATTTATGCCCTTGCTACACTATGGATCCCTTCGAAACGAAAATTTACATTGGCATATCTATAGCTGCCTTTTTGTATGCGGTTATTCTTATTGTATTTATTAGTACCATCGTCAAGCACCAACGGAAGCTTGCAATTGCATATGAAAGGCAGGTGATGGTAGAAATAAATACTTTGGAAACAGAGCGTAAAAGAATGGCAAGTGATCTACATGATGACCTTGGTCCTTTTTTATCTTCCATGAAGCTGCAGTTGAGTTTACTTAATACTAACAACAGGGAAGACCTTTCTATAATAAAAGATCTTAGCAGCGAATTAAATAGCATTATTCAAAAAGTGAGGGAAACATCGAATGATTTGATGCCTAATATTTTAATTCGGAAAGGTTTGTTATACGCCCTAAACGAGTTCGCAGATAAGGTAAACAGGACAGGAGCACTGCAAATAATAACACAATTACCAAAAGACAATTTACCACTCGGGCCTGAAAAGGAAATCCACTTATTTAGGATATTTCATGAAGCAGTTAACAATACTATTAAGCATGCTAATGCCACCTTCTTTAATATTGAAATTACTGTAACTGCAACCCTGGTTAGTATAAAGATGAACGATGATGGACGGGGCACAGAGATGGATATAATGCAACAAAAAATAGGAGGACTAGGAGTGAAAAGCATTCTTAGTCGTGTTGATATTTTAAAAGGCGAACTTTTTATTGATACCAAAACCAACCATGGCTTCAGATACACTATTGAAATACCATCAACATGATTAACAGCACCATTAACATTTTAAAGATAGTTATTGCAGATGATCATAAAATATTTAGAGATGGACTAAAGCTATTTATCAGAAAGGCAAAACACTTAGAATTGGTTGGTGAAGCCTCTGATGGAAAAGAGTTGGTGGAAGTTGTACAAGCATGCGATCCTGATGTTATTCTTACTGATATACGAATGCCAGAGATGGATGGTATAGCGGCAGCGAAACACATAAAGGCAATAAGACCAAACATCGCCATTATTGCTCTTAGTATGCTTAACGAAGAAAGTGCAATAGTTGATATGCTTGAGGCTGGAGCCTTAGGTTATCTTTTAAAAGATGCTGGTAAAGATGAAATATTAGAGGCAATTAAAACAGTGGCAGACGGCAAACCTTACTATAGCAATTCCTTCTCGCCCAAACTACTTACTATGATTGCCAGCAGTAGTTTTAACCCTTATAAAGAGGAAGAGCCCATGGGGTTTAGCGATAGGGAGCTTCAAATTATTGAATGGATATGCCAGGAAAGAACAAGCAGGGAAATTGCCAATTATTTAGGCTTAAGTAGCAGAACAATTGAGTGGCATCGACGTATTATAACAGAGAAGATAAACGCAAAAGGTACGGCCGGTATAGTGTTGTACGCAATTAAAAATAATCTTATAAAAATTTAAATCTCCTTAGCTTTCATCGCTGATATTGTTTGGTCCTCGCAAATATCACAGGTTCACTTTTTTTTCAGCATTATAACCGCATTCAGCATCGTTGTGTCACTCACTTGTACTTTCTATTCCTTATTAAGCCCCGGGGTTAAGTGTCCTGCAAGCCTCTTAGTATAGTTAAGTAAAGCGGCGTAAACAATATGCAGTACAAGTGAGTGACACATCGATGTTGAAGAAAGATCTGAAAGTTTGTAACAAAAAATACTCTACATAAAGATAGGCACAAAAAGAGGCCGTCCTTGGGAACGGCCTCTGTACTTATTAATTAACACCTTTACTTCTTAGTAGTCGTATTAGGTTTTGTTGTTGTTGTTGTTTTTCCCGCCGGTGCTTTTGGCGTTGTTTTAGGGGCAGCCTTTGGAGCTGTGCCTCTATTCATTACTTTCTTAATAACCTCGCTGGTTTGCAACGCATAACTATTTGTAGGATCTACAGCTAAAATACCTTCAAGGTCTTTTAACGCTGCCGCATAATCCTTTTGTACGTTTGCATGCACATACACCAGGTATCCATATTGAGTAATAATTTGGTTCTTGTAACGCTCTTTATCTTTCGAGACCATCCAGTTTATGTAATTCATAACTGCCGGAACCGCTGTACCCGCTGTTGTATCCTTGTCACGTAGCACTGCAGTTCTTGCCAAACCTTGTATACCATAAACCTGGTCAGGATATTTGGTTTGGTAAGCAGTAAACATACTGTCAGCAAGTGTATACTGGCCAGCGTTAGCAGCTGCATCACCTAAGTTATAAATATCAAGGTTTGACGGATTTGGATTTGTTGCAAAACTTAGTCTTAACCATTTTAACCGCTCCTCCCAATTGCCAAGTTTTCTATATACTGACGCTATAGTATCCATATACTTGAACCTGGTGGCACGAACGGTGTCAAGTTCAAGTGCTTTTTCCAAATAGCTAATAGCTGTTTTTTCACTTCCCGGAAAAGACTTCATAACCTGGTAGCCCAGTTCGTAATCGTCCGATTGAATATCTTTAGGATTTGCTGTGCTTAAGAAAGTTTCGATGTTGCTTCTTGCCTGTGCGCTATCTCCTAGCCTGTTGTAATCGTATGCTTTTAATACTTTCAAACGAGGGTAGGTTGCACAAGCACCTGCTTCCATTGCTTTCGCTTTGTCTAAAGACTCTTGGTATTTACCAGCACGGAAGAGATAGTCTGCATAGAAAAAGTCGTTGTTACAATCCTTGTCAGTATTTTCCACAAACTTATCAAGATACTCTTTTGCTTTGTTTACGTCTCGGTTGGCATAGTAGGAATACAACTCGAGATAGCCTGGAGCAAATGCAGGATCACTTGCTACTGCATCATTAAAGTATGAAAGAAAACGTTCAGAATTTCCCTGGCTTAAGAAAATTCGTCCCAACCTGTATCTGGCTCTGGCATTTTTAGGATCAGCCTTAATTGCATTTGTAAAAGCTTCATATGCATCACCGCCTCTGTCAGACATCTTTAGATAATTGATACCCATGTTAATGAAAATGTCCGGATTGTTAGGTGCTAATTCTGCTGCTGTCTTTAATTTCTCGATAGCATAAACAGGATCACCTGTTTTTGTATCGCCATCAGCATTTGCCCTACCAATTGCGTTAAGTATTTCAGGGTCGGCTTTTTTCTTTTTTGTGCTAGCTGTAATTGCAGCCTCGAAGCGTTGGCGGGCAGCATCTTTTTTGCCTTCCAGTGTTTCTATGTGGCCCATACCAACCCAAACAATTGGATCGTTTACTCCTTCGTTCAAAGCCTTTTGGTATAAAGCTCTTGCCCCGGGTATATCGTTATTCTTA
>JAQBNN010000122.1 GCA_028288505.1 Segetibacter sp.
AGGTGTATTACTATCTGGGGTATTGCTGTTATCAGAATCCCTATATAATTTTACCGTAGCTCCTGCAACAATTGGCTCGTTAGCATCCTTTACATTGTTTCCGTTAAGGTCGTTCCAAACAAGGTTACCTAGCTTTAAATTATTTACCACGCTTGCAGGGCATAAAGCGATATCCAAAGTAAGGTTACCGTTATTACCATCACCATCATTGGTAGGCTCATCTCCGGCAGATAAAGTAATCGCTTTGGTTCTAACTTCTCCGCCAGCTTCAGGGAGTCCAACTAAAGTAGTTCCGTTATTATCATTATCAACATTGTTATCAGGGTCAATGCTTGAAGGTGCTCCCCTTGTATAACCTGCAGGTATAATAACACCTACAATATATTTGCCTGGGGCAAGATTTTCAAAATAGTATAAGCCAGTAGAATTGGTAGTAGTTTGATTTAAAGGTGTATTACTATCTGGGGTATTGCTGTTATCAGAATCCCTATATAATTTTACCGTAGCTCCTGCAACAATTGGCTCGTTAGCATCCTTTACATTGTTTCCGTTAAGGTCGTTCCAAACAAAGTTACCTAGCTTTAAAGGTGTACCACTGTTGCAATAAGTGGCAACTTCAGCACAGTTATTTAGAATATGCAACTCCTGCGATTTATCATCTCCCCACAAGTTAGTTGATGAAGGAGAAACAGTACAAGGGTCTGCATTATCAGACATAATTAATCGTATGTCCACACCGTTTAAAACAGTTGTAGAGTTGTGGATGTTTAAGGTAGGCGGGTTGTTAGTACCGCTTAGCTTAACCCCCGTAACAGAAAAAACAACACTATTAATAGTATTGTTTCCTTCCTTAAAACATTTCCAACTGTTCGCATTATCCTTGTATTGCCAGTTGTAACGGGTAGCACTATTTGTAGTACTTACCTTTGCTTTTACAATTACATCGCTTCCAATACAGAAGTAAGGGCACGTAGTAAAGTAATCAACTGTATGGGCAAATAATGCTCCTGAAAAGGAAAAAAACAAGAGCAAAAACATTGAAAAAGCCTTTACTCCTGTAGGAGGTGACTTTTTTGTTTTTGCGCTAAATGACAAGAAAGTAAAATTTGGCATAGATGATGCATTTAAATTTTTTGCACAAAAGATAGGTAGACAACCAAATTAGACGACAAACTAGTAGAAAGCGTTGCAAAACGTTAAAATATAGTAGTATCCTATAACAAATATTGCTTACTTATTACTTTCCCTTCCTTTTTCATCGTCCTCAACTGCTCCAATCTTCCATTAATCCTTAAAACTCCAAAAACACGCTACCATCACGCATCCGAAGGCCCAGGGAAAAGTCATCATTGGTAAACACTGGTATATTGCATGAGAAAATGCCTAAGTAATTATGAATAGTACTACTGTAAGCAAGCAGTTATAAATAGAATTAGCTATATAAAAAATAGAAGGCTCTTCACCAGGAAGAGCCTTCTATTTTTTATACGATTAGTTGAACGATCTTTTGTACTACTATTATACATCGTTGTGTCACTCACTTGTACTTTCTGCTCCTGTCTCAGCAAAGCTTACTAGCACTTTATTATTATTACAAGGGTGGTTGACGTATGAATGCCTTTATTGATCTCACACAAACCCCTGTCCTCAAAATTTGTCAAGTTCTCCAAACTCAACGGCCTTTTACAGTAATGATTAACCAGCTAAAGTTTTACATCCAATTCTTTGCCTACAAGGGCGTAATAAAGATTTTGTAGCTGGTGAAGGTTGTAAAAATGATTGCTTATCACCAGGTCATTAACGGTTGCTCTTGCATAACTCTCCTTATTAGTATTTATGTAAGCATATATCTCATTTTTATTATTACCCATCACTGGCAGGGTAAGCACAAACTCACGCCCTTCAGGATACAGGTAGTACTTTATATTTTCGATGAAGCCGCACTTCTGCAGCATGTCCGGCTTTAAGCCAATAGGGAAGATATCTTTTGAAAAACCTTTCGCCTGAATGTCGAAATGTTGGAAGGTTGCTTTTACTGGCAGTATGCGCACTCCTGCCTTATGCAGTATGTAATTACCAAGTCGTAATTCTGATAAATCAATCATGCAGCAAAATTAGGGGTGTTATGAAAAGACCGGAACAAGAATACAAGGATGGGAGAAATAGTAGCACAACCGTTGCAGTGTGCGACGCAAGGATGCCTAGTAGAATTGGCAAAGTTGGGACCATAATTACCCCCTTAAAAGAACAGTATGCTAAAGCAATAAGTATCTTTAGTACTAAGAAATAAAATACAATGCTCGATATTGTTATAGAAGGCCGGAAGGCATCAATAGGACATGGATTGGATGTGCGAAGGATTTTACCATTCAGGATGAGAAGAATGGTGGGGCCTTTTATCTTTATGGATCATGCCGGGCCGGTTAATGCACCAACCACATCCGCTCCTTCTATGGATGTATTGCCGCATCCGCATATTGGACTTTCAACGGTAAGTTATTTGTTTGGTGGACAGGTAACACACAGGGACAGTACCGGCGCACACCAAATAATACAGCCTGGAGAAGTAAACTGGATGACAGCGGGGAGCGGCATTGCTCACTCAGAAAGGTTTGAAGACCCGGCGGCGTTGGCAGGCGGATCGCTGGAGATGATACAGACATGGGTGGCCCTGCCCGAAAGAGATGAAGAAGCAATGCCTTCTTTCGATAATTACAAGGCGGAGGAACTTCCAATTTTTAGCGAAACAGGGGTTTGGATGAGATTGATTGCTGGTAATGCTTATGGACTTAGAAACGACGTGAAAACACATTCGCCCCTGTTTTACCTGCACGTAGTTTTAAACCAGGGCGCACGATTTGGATTACCTAAAGAACATTCGGAACGAGGAATATACCTGGCGAAAGGAAGTGTAGAAGTAGGTGGCATTACTTACGCCGGAGGACAAATGCTTGTATTTACGCAAGGTGTAGATCCGGTAATTGTAGCGAAAGAAAATACCACCCTTATGCTGTTGGGAGGTGAACCTTTGGGACAAAGGTTTATCTGGTGGAACTTTGTATCGTCGAGGAGGGAGCGGATAGAGCAAGCAAAGGCCGATTGGAAAGAAGGCCGCATTATTCTGCCACCAACAGATAATCACGAGTTTATTCCGCTGCCCGAAGACAAGTCGAAACCTGCGGAAGGGCCGGCACCGGAAGCGCTATCTTAAAACGATAAGGATCACTACCGGAAAAACCGGAAAACATAACTACTGGTACCTTCATTTAGTACAGCATTGAAACGATTGGTGGCTGTAAAAGTAATGGTACTGAAATACATTAAATATTACCGGGTTACAAAATTGATTACTGTTGTATGCGGTATATTAAAATCATCATGAGTGTTGACTTTTCTGATGTCTCAGCTCACTTTATACAAGTTGCTTGCAGATGTATACAAGAATTGACCGATGGCAGAAAAAGGGAATATACTGTTTTTTTTAAAAGAAAATTATTTGAAGAGTTCAAGCCGCATTTAACAACGTCATGAATTTTCAAGGTACCCGTTATACCTATGTCATTCGTCTTTGGGAAAATCTTTACTGCAGGCTGTAAAAAGCAGAGAGAGAGAAGGGAGGAGATTATGTAAATTTTTTATATAGTTGTTTTTTATCAGCCATCAAAGATGCCAGAAGAGGCACCCTTATAAAAAAGCAGTGCTGGTACACATTTACCGGCACTGCTTTTTGCGTTTTGCTGAGACGACTACAACTGTACAAAAGTGCGCCGCAAGTAAAGCCAAAAGCTTATTCTATCGCTTGTAACAAAAGAATCTTATAATTTAATATTAACGCCTAGCATGTAATTAGTACCAGCCATTGGGAAATAGAAATTTTCTGTTGTTGCTTGTCCTGCAGAAATGTAACTGAAGGTATACCCGTTTGGCTCATACATTTTATTAAAAACATTATTTACGAGCGCAATAATATTCCACTCGTTGAAGAGCCTTTTTTTAATAGTATAACTAAGGCGGAGATCCTGCGTATAATAGGGATTTAAACTGCGGCTCTTGTCTTCCGTATTGTCAAGGTACTGCCTGCTTACATACTTGCTTATTAAACTGATCTCAGCATTTTTTGCTGGGATGAAATTAATAGTAGCACCACCAATTACTGAAGGAGAAAATGAAATATTGGTGGAGGTATGTTGTTTTAGAATTTGTCCACCGTTGTCGTAATCGTCAATATACTCGCTTGACCATTCTATTTTGTTTCTGCTAAGGGTAAGGTTAGCACCCGCATTAATCCACTTGGCAACACGTACATTTCCCTGTAGTTCTACACCTAATCGATAACTTTCAGGAACGTTGGTTCGGGTGTAAGCACCTACGTCGTTTACTTGCCCGGTTAAGATTAGCTGGTCTTTGTAAAGCATGTAATAAGCATTGGCACCATAAGAAAAAATAACATTTGTTTTTTGAAAGCCGAGTTCAAAGTCATGCAATTGCTCGGGCTTTGGCTGGTTTGTTACGCCTGCTTCAAAATCGTTACGGTTAGGCTCTTTGGTTGCCATAGCATAGCTCAAGTAAGCCTGGTACCCGGCATTATTGTAACTAATACCTGCTTTTGGATTTATGAAATTAAAGTTTCGATTAACAACAACGGTTGGATTATCTCTAAAGCCGTTGATGTTGTAGTTTACATTGCGAAATTGAATGTCCGTATATACATTCCAACGGTTGCTTAAAGTGTGCTCCCACTTTGCATACACGTTCACATCTTTTTTATCGGCGGTGTTATTGTAAAACTGGTGATCCTTTGGGATGCTTGTTTGCGCCCAAATCACTTTTCCAAAATGATCTCCATCGTAGTTATTCCAGCCGCCACCTACCGTAAACTGGTTGAGGTTCTTTTTATATTGTAAAGAATATACCTGCCCGTAAAAAGAATTGTCTAACCATAACTGACGAACAAGATCGGTACGTGTAACTGCAGTACCGTTTATTACCGGGTTGGCTAAGCCATAAGCACTAAACCTTGCCCTTGCTTTGTATTGCTCGTAATAACCTTTGCCGTTGATAAGAAACAAAGTTGTATTGAATGACAGGTTAGGGCTAAATGCATGGTTAAAAATTAGCTGGTAGTGATCCTGCTGGTAGTTATCAGTTTCATTTTCGTAAGGCTCGCCGGGCTTTTGAGTACCAGATGAATTATAAGTACGGTTGGCTTGCAACAAGCTTTCGGGAACTCCGTTCCATGCCTGGTAAGTTTTTTCAGTGCCTGAAAATATGTTTAGCCTCAACGAAGACTGTTTATTGAAATAGGCGGTTGAAAGATAAAAAGACTCCAGATCGGTGGAGGCACGATCAATATAACCGTCACTTGAGATCTTACTTAGTCTTGCGTCAATGGTAAAGTGATCATTTATTAAACCGCTACCAACTCTAACGGTATTCTTCCATGTATTAAAAGAGCCAAAGGTGTTGTTGAATTCTCCGTATGCTTTATCATTAAACTCGTTGGTGCTAAGGTTTAAACTAGCTCCAAAGGCACCGGCTCCGTTACTGCTTGTACCGACTCCGCGCTGAATTTGAATAGAGTTTACAGAAGAAGCAATATCTGGAAGGTCTACTAAAAAAGTCCCCTGGCTCTCAGGATCATTGTAAGGAACCCCGTTGATGGTTACGTTAATTCGGGTAGCATCAGTACCACGAATACGAATACCCGTATACCCTACTCCATTTCCTGCATCGCTGTTTATTACTACGCCGGGTGTTTGGTTGAGCAAAAAAGGAAGATCCTGTCCAAGATTGTTTTTAGCTATATCTGCCTTGCTAATGTTTGTTTTTGCAAAAGGCGACCGATCAGAAGCACGTGTTGATCTTACTTCCAGTGGTTCTAAATAATAGGACTGTTGTTCCATTAAGACATCATTGATAGTAACACTCTCATTCACTTCAATTTCTGTTGCCGCTTTAGCCATGCTTACGTGCGTTGTAAGAAGTTGGTACTTCCCTTTTCTTTTTAACGACGAAAATTGGTAGGTACCGTCTCTGCCTGTTACCTGTGTAGCAATAGTTTGACCACCCGTACTCAGTGTTACGGTTGCATCTTCTACCGGCCGGATTGTTTTTTGATTAGTGATCTTGCCTTTGATTGTGTACTGTGCGGCCACTGCCAAGGTTAAAAGGCACGCAGCAATTGTTCCCAGAAAATGCTTCATTTTTCTTTTTTAAGTATTCAAAAATTTCTTGAACAGGGGAAAATGCTTACAGGAGGGAGCAATAAGAAGTTTGACACCTTCCCTTCGCAGGAATTACCCTGTTCAGGTTCAACGGGTATAATCTCAGCCTTTCGCTCTGCAGCGATTAGCACCCCGGGAAAGAAACTGTATAGTTTCGATGCAAATGTATATGTGGAAATTTGAAAAATGCTGTAACTTTTTTGCTGGTTCATCGTTTAACCCGAAAATTGCAGTATGAATAAGCTTTTAGCAACACTGGTTTTGTTTCTTTTTACTGCCGTATCTTATTGCCAGGAAGTTATTTACGATAGTAATGCAGAGCATCGGCCTGTGGCTGCTTTTACCAGTATAGATCTTTCGGGTACCATCACGCTTTACTTATCGCAGGGAACTGAAACTGGGGTTGCGATAAGTGCCGGCGATCAAAAATATAACAGCAAAATAAAAACAGAGGTACATGGGGGCGTTCTAAAAATTAGCGTGGACGGCGGCACCTGGAACACTTTCGGTCTTTCTAATCAAAAGTTGAAAGCATATGTTTCTGTAAAAGATATTACAAGGTTAGGCGTTTCAGGAGCTTCCATGGTTATTATTAGTGGTAGTATTGCAGCTGACGCATTAAATATCGGAATTACAGGAGCCAGCGAGGTAAAAGGTAACATAACAGTCACCCACCTAAACCTTGACATTACGGGTGCATCTGTTGCACGCCTAGGCGGCACTGCCACCGATGCTTTAATAGATGCTACAGGTGCCGCACGTGTGTACAGCTACAATCTTAAAGCAGACAAATGCAACGCCAATTCCACAGGTGCATCAACCATTAGAATAACCGTGAATAAAGAATTGAATGCTGATGCGAGTGGTGGGGCCTCCATTTCTTACCGGGGCGAAGGCGTTACCGGCATTATTAATGCCAGTAGTGGTGCTTCAATTAAGAAGAGAACAGGCAGTGGGGATTAAGAAAAAGTAAAAAAAGAAAAAAAGAATTGGCTGGTAAGTTTCCGGCTCTTACATTTGCAACCACAACGCGAATAACTAACCAGTTTTTTAAAGATATATCGCGAAGTAGAGCAGCGGTAGCTCGTCGGGCTCATAACCCGAAGGTCCCTGGTTCGATCCCAGGCTTCGCAACTAAAGGACGTCATTTTTGATGTCCTTTTTTATGCCCTTAAAGATTTGTTTGGTACCCGCCAATTTTTCCATAGCGACATCGTTGCGTCGCAATCACTTCATCTGCCGTTCTTTTGGCAACTTTCGGGTTAAGTACAAGTATCTTTCAAATAATCAAACCCTTTTGCGGTATAAAGTAAAGAACAACCTATATTCTGTTTCTTACCCCAAGCCTCTCGTTTAGTTGTTGTTCTAATGCTAATGTAGAGATGACCTTCGTTTTATTAGGCTTAAAAAAAATTAAAGTAGTGTTGCGCCTGCTTTCTTTTTGCTCAGTAAAGATTTGCAGTACAAGTGAGTGACACAACGATGATGAGTACAGATATGCAGTTTGCTTTATAAAATTCGCTTGAACTAAAGATGTAAAAACAAAAATGGCCGCCCTTGAGCAGCCATTTTTGTTAGCCTATTTAGTATTTGTTACTTTTTAATTACCAGCCTTAATGTTGTACGATCATCGTTTGCTGTAGTAATCTCAACCCAGTAGGTACCAGCACTTAACCCTTGTACTGGTAAAGGAATAACCTGACTTTGTGCAGCAGCACCATTAAATGTTGCGACCTTTTTGCCAACGCCATCAAATAGCTCGATGGTTACTTTTCCTCCTGAAGGATTTTGTATGCTTATGTTAGCCACACTACTTGCAGGGTTAGGATAAATATTGGCAGAAAACTCTTTTGCGCCAAGCGAAACAATAGCAATATTTGTGTAATACACTCCACCGCTCCTGTTTACCTGCTTCACCCTGTATTGGTATTTTTTGCCGGTAACAACAGCAGGATCGTTAAACTTATATTGCCTTGTACTTGAAGTTCGCGAATTAATAATGGTGCCTACTTTTGTAAAGGTGCTTTCACCTACAGCCTTTCTTTCAATTTCGTAAATTTCAGAACCTGTTTCGTTTAAAGCGTTCCAGGTAAGATCGACTGATGATTGCCTTAAAAGTGTTGCACTTAAATTTCCTAAAGAATTAGGCAAAGGACCGCTTGCTGCAAGTACGAATGCAGAACTTGTAGAGCGTGCATTTGCTCCTTCCTGTTCCCTGATTGGGTGACCGGCAGTAGTAATTGCATTTGCGGTATTTGCTAATTCAGTACGATTGGCAAGCACATAAACATCGTCCATCCACCAACCTCCTCCGGTTACTGTACCACCTGTTTGGTCGCAAGTGAATCTAAACCTTATGTAAATATTCTGACCAACAAGGTTATCTAGTTTTGCTATAGAGACGATATAGCCGGGGGAGGTACCTGTGAAGGCAGCAAGGCTGGCTGTACCAATTGCAGGATTATTTGTTGTAGAGATAATTCCGTTGTAGCCACCTCTTACAAATTTTGTTGGCGGTATGTAGGTCCATGTTATACCATCTGGCGAGGTCTCAACAACACCACCATCATATTTTGCCTCTGTTGCATACTTATGGATAAATGCCAGTTCTCCGTTTGCAGGAACAGTTATTAAGTTGGTGGTACGTAAAGTAGTGTTGGTTCCGGGAGGCGTACCTGTATTTGGAGCAAACCAAAACTTACTGCCGCTATATGCCTGGCTTGCGTTAGTAGTATAAGTCCAGTTGGTGAGGCCTGCATTATTTTGTGGTGTCCAATTGTTTAGCGATACTTCATGGTCGTCGCCAAAAGTAAGGATAGAAGAGGTAGCAGAATTTACGGAAGTAACAAGTGTTAGCGTTTTAGAAGCATTAGCAGCAAGATCTATTTTCCAAAGAACTGATCTTGAACCGGCATTATATGCTCCGCCATCTGATGCTGAGGTGAAAGTTAAGGACGTGTTTAAGGTATCAGTAACTGATAAACCTGTTATTGCTACAGGATATTTATTAGTTACGGTGATTGCGTAAGTAGCAGGTTCACCGTTATTTAATTTTACAGGTCCTGTTTTGGTAATGCTCACTCTCTTTTGGGTTGGATCGCATGAAAGAGGGACATCGTATGCTTCAAATTCATCTCCTACACCATTAGTATTAGATAACGCTGAAGCACCTAAGCCGCGTTTAGCAAATGCCTTCCAGATTAAACAGCTATGTTGCGCATTATATAATGTGCTGTCAGCTTTAAGAATAGCATCGCGCTGGCGAACAAATGTTGGACTTGTACCTTGTATTTTTATTCCTTCAAGAATAAGGCGCATGGCAATATTGTTTCCTTTTGCAGTTGCGGGAGGATTACCGCCGACGGGAGCGGCTCCCTGGTAAACGTCGTCTCCCATGCCATACTGGTCTATAAAAGATTGCATCATTTCGTACAACATTGTTGCCCAGATATAACCTACTCCATGAGGTATGGTAATCTCTCCACCCTTACCGATATCTTTGAAAGTGGAGGGGTTAACAGATGTGTTGATGCTATAAGGAGTAGGTCTGATACCCCGCCCGGCAGCACTTTGGTAGGTAACATAATTACCAATAGACCTTATAGGAAGTTCTCCTTTTGGATGAGCACCTGTTATAGTAAGATCATTACTTCTCATCGTCATATAAATAGCCATAAAATCACTCCAACCTTCCCCACCCTGTTCGCTGCCACCAAGGGGTCCAACTGTATTAGGACCTGTCATCCTGCTTGAAATACCATGACCATACTCGTGAGCGATTACGCCATTATCTAAATCACCATCTCTTTTAGGAGGAGCCGGTGCATTTCTTTTTAATGATCCAATAATAGTAGCTCCACCTAGTATAAGGTTTTTTAAATTAGTTCCATCTGCCTTACTT
>JAQBNN010000125.1 GCA_028288505.1 Segetibacter sp.
TAGATTAACAAAGGGCGTCAGTAGAGCACACAGGGATGAAACGATAATTAATAAAAGCCAGATCCTTATTCTGCCGATGAACGAAATGCGACGCAACGATGATCAATCGGAGTTCCTTCAGCCTGTACCAAAATGCCACAACAATTTCAAACAGCTTAATTAAACCAAACTGCATACCCTTGTCTTCGTAAATCCCATGCGAGTTTCTCTTCCATGAGGAGCGCTTCCTGCTTGTTCATCGGTTTAAGATTTAAGTGGTAATAGAGGCTGGGGCGAAGATAGATACCATACTTCTGAACGATATTAGCTGACAGCTTGTGGCCTTTGTTGTTTACATACCCGGTTTTGTGTTGCTTCAATCTCTCGGCTGGCGTCTTACTGGTCATGCCAACATAAAGGCATTCGAGCACACCGTTAAACTGCGGGTTGGCAGCACGAAATTTACTATTCTCCGTAAACACTCTCTTTGATAGTTCAACAACATAAACGCAGTATATTGTTCTCGGCATAACTCTAACTTTTCGTTTCTGATGTTCTTAACCTTCGTGCAACAGCGGCTAGCTTACTCCAATGGCATTGTTGGTACATTTGCAATACCTAAATCTATAAAATGACCGAAATTAAAGAAAGAATAAAGGAATTATTTGCCCACATTCCCCGGCGACATACTGCTGAAAACGTAAAGGAAATGTACGGTATATTAGATGAGTACGAAGACCTGCTAATAAGCATGGAGGCCGACGATCGCTATGAGAATCTGGTAGCACCTTTTTTTGAGGCACTCGAACCAATAAGGGCAACCATTAAAAAATCGAATGATAATAAGGCGTCGAAAAAATCAAAAGATGTACTCTTTGACGAGGCTTCAGGGGCACTAAAAGACATTGTAGAGGAGTTGATGCAACTGTAAAGCTAGCCTCAGGCCATTGCACAGTATAGACTATGAAAACCTCGTGTAGTTGCGGCTCGCCTGCAAGTTATACGCGAATGGTATAAGTAGAAATATTGGCGCCCAAGCTTTAGTAATTCTATTCAGCATTCGTTGTGTCACTCACTTGTACTTGTAAACCGCTATTCAGCTTTTCTAATGTTGTATTAACTTTACTACCTTAACCCGCTGTGGCCTTAACTATAAAAAAAACTTCCAACCAGTTCAAGCACATCGATTATTTTAAGTGAAGCCGGGCAACCATTAACCCGGTTACTAAAGCTTAAGTAAAATATATTAGATTTACTGGCGAAGAAAACTTTCTCATTCTTAAAAAAAAATCAAAACTATGATATTACTAATTGCCATGCCAGGAGGGACAGAATGGCTCCTGATAATTTTTTCTTTTTCGCTGATTTTTATTAGTCCGGTATTGGCTATTATTTTTTTTATCAAAAACAAAGCTTTATCGAAGCAAATCAGAATTTTGCAGGAAGAAAGGGAAGGGTTGTTGGGTAGGTTGCCTCACCGCAAGTAACAAAGTATTCCTTACTACCGGTAGTTCTCCTATTATGTAGATGGCCTTTATAAGATTAGTGAAACAAATAGTTTATACTAGACCACAGACCGCTCAAATTTATTGTTGTTAGCCTGCTGTAGAATATTGTCAAATACATACTTGAATCCTACCACTCCATCAAAACTCCAGATTAGACTTTGAGGAAATAAAGTAAGGAGCAGATCATTAAGAGCGTCCTTATAGTTGGCGTTGAAATCCAAACTCCTTGTAATTTCATTTATTTCCCTAGTAGTCTCTTTCAATTTCTCAAAGTATAATCCATGCGCCTTCAATGTGTCTGAATGACGTCTGTAAACCCAGTGAAGGCTTAAAGCATATTTGCCTCTTATATAACCATAGGTTTGCTTTCTAAATTTTTTACTGACATCATAAGCTGCGTTCAAAGAATCGAAAGTAAATTGAGAAGCAACTTCTGCTTTTCGAATCTTATCTTTTTGTTGTTTTTCAACTGAGAGAATTGCTTGAAGTGTAGCTTCGGGAGCCAAAGGGGGTACAGATGGATACTTTTCTAATTGTCGAAAGGTTTTAAGAATTAGCAATTCCTTGTTCCGTTGTTCAAGGCCATTAGCTGAAAAAAAGTTAAGTTATCGGATATGTCTTTTACAACTATATGCTCTACAGGATAAACAAGAAATTCGGAATTTCCAGCAGAAAAAAGGGTAGGCTTACTAATAAGCACCTTGGTTATAACTCCTTCAACTAGTTCGGCAGTTTCAATTGAAGTTCCCTTTAGATAAGCGAGGGAACGGTAAATAATTCGATGAAGCTGAGTAAGCGTATCCTCAAAAACACTGGGTGTCGGCCGTAAAATAAACAGGTTTTGCTCGCCCCTCTAATGTTCGATAACTTTGGCAGGAGACCACCATTAACAGTATTATAATGGTGATTGTAAAGCCTGCGCCATATATGCAATCGATAAGTTTTTGAAGGCTAACCTTTTCACAGGTTTCATTTTTGAGTATTAAATCTTTTTTCGTATATAGTAGTTAAATTTATGCTATTTCATCCAATTAAAAGGTTTCCTCTGGCATATTAATTACTTTAATAGCGCTTCATGCGCGTTTTGCATGCTAGGCTACAGGTCTATATAAATCCACCTGCCTTGCCGAATAATGCACTAGCAGTACAAATGAGTAACAAAACGAAGTTTAATTGTTGGGGGATCAGGCTGTAAAAATGTTGTATAGGGGCTTTTATTTTCACTATTACGCAGAAGCCAAATAGGTATTCTGCCAATGAACGAACTGCGACGCAATTGTAAGTGTTTATGAATTCCGGTAATAGAATTTAAAGATTTCATCTTTTAAATTTATTACATGAATAAGACTGCTTTTGAAATTTTTTACACTAGAGCAGGAGAGATGCCTAAGGCCTAATAAAAAGTTCCCCTTCTTTTACAGATTAATTATTAAAGCGAACATTCTCAAAATATTTTTCCAAATACTTTCCATCGATCAGTTCACCAGCAATTGGTTCATCAAGGACAAAGCAATTTATTTGATTCTCAATTAGTCTGAAAATAAGATCTTTCTTAGGAGTAAATTAAATTTAGAATAGAATTACTGGTCTCTTTAATCTTAACCATAAATAAAAAAAACACAATTATTTGCTAAAACGATTTAGTAATTCTATATTTAGTCTACCAAAACGAATGTTATATGAAAAAATTTACATTAAGCCCACCAATGGTTTCGGCTATTCTTTCTTTCTCAAAAGCACAATCATTGATTAATAAGACATTGTTTTTTTAAGAAAACTAGTGTCATAATCACTACTCTCCATCAAAACATTTGCTATCACTTTAATACAATAACATGAGACAATTCTATTGCTTGTTTCTGCTTCTTTTTCTTTTACCTCTTTCGCTTCTGGCACAAAAAACCATTACAGGTAAAGTAACTGATGAAAACAAAATCCCTTTAGAGGGAGCTACGGTTTCTGTAAAAGGCAGAATGGCATCTACCATTACAGATGTAAAAGGCAATTTTACTTTAAATGCACCAGATCTGAATAGTTCACTTATCATTTCCAGTGTGGGATATTTAACTGAGGAATTTCCTTTAAAGGGTAGGTTCAGTATTGTTGTCTCAATGAGTATTAAAGAGGCAATATTAGAGGATGTGGTTGTTATTGGTTATGGTACGGTTCGTAAACAGGATCTTACCGGTGCGGTAACATCTGTAAAAATTGATGATAAGGAGGCTGCTCAAATCACTTCTATCGACAAACTACTACAAGGCAGAGCCGCTGGTGTTACTGTAAATGCTGGTAGTTCAGCGCCTGGTGGGGCAGTTAATGTCCGTATTAGGGGCACAAGCACATTTACCGGGGGAAGTGAACCACTTTATGTTGTTGATGGAGTAATTATTAATACGGCCACACAGGATGTAGATAATTCTTTAAGAGGTGGCACAAATCCTGGTAATTCTTATCAGGAAGCTCAAAACGGATTAACTGCGATTAACCCGCAGGATATCGAAAGTGTTGAAATTTTGAAGGATGCTTCTGCCACTGCAATCTACGGAGCCCGGGGTGCCAATGGAGTGGTTTTGATTACAACTAAACAAGGTAAATCGGGAAAAGGTTTAGTAGGTTTTACGTCAACTACTGATTTTGCGCAAGTTACCAAAAAAATTCCTGTATTGGATGCATACAGCTTTGCGGAATTCAGGAACAAAACAAGGGCTATGCAGGGGCAACCTCCTGTTTACGATTTAACTACAATAGAGCCTATTGACTGGCAAGACGATGTCTTTCGAACGGGTATTACAACGAATAACAGGGCATCATTCAGTGGTAAAAACGATAAAGGAAATTATTTCTTGGCCTTTGGCTTTTTAAATAATAATGGGGTTATTCCAACAACAGGTGTAAAGCAGGGCGACTTGCGTTTTAATATTACACAGAATGTTACTTCTAAGCTGAAGTTTAGCTCCCGTACAGGTTTGATCTATCGCAGTAATTCCATGACCCAGTCTACCGAGCAAATGGGCAGTGCCAGTAATAGTATAATTCGTCAGATGTTGGCTAAAGAACCTATAATGGATACACTAGGCCCAACTTTGGCGAATTTAAATGAAGATATCGAAGGTCCTCGTGCCTGGTTAAGGGATTATGATGATATTAGTAAGGAATTTCGTGTTATACAGTCGCTTTCAATAGACTATAAACTTACTAAAGCTTTTACTTTTCATGTTTTGGGCGGTACGGATATAAGAGCTAAAGACAGGCATCGTTGGTTCGGAAAAATATTGGGACAGGGCAAGGCGGCAAATGGTCAATTAGGATATTCTGATTTAAGAAATTTCACCTATAACCTGCAAGCAATGTTGCTATATAATAAAACCTATGGCAAAAGTCGAATTAACGCAACAGGGGGGGTAACCTATGATAATAGTAATACAAAGAATTCGTGGACGGTAAATGAAGATTTTTTTACAGAAGAATTACGCATTTATGGCCTTGGAACTGGTGCTCGTGTACTTCCATTTGTAGAAGACCATACACGGACGTCCATACTTTCTTCTTTAGCCAGGGTTGTTTACAGCTATAGTGATAAATATATAGTAACAGCAACGGGAAGAGCTGATGGAACCAGTCGTTTCGCGGAAGGTAACAAATGGGGTTTCTTTCCATCGGTAGCGCTTGCATGGAGAGCCACTGATGAAGATTTTATTAAAAACCTGAAAGTTTTCTCTACACTTAAACCCCGTGTTGGTTATGGGGTAACTGGTAACCAGGCAATAAGTCCCTACCAAACCATTACCCGTTACAGAGCAGCTTATTATTCTGCTAACAATGGTACCATACAGGTAGGAGCGAACCCTGCTTTAATTGCCAATAAAAACCTGACATGGGAATCGACAAAACAGGTGAATGTAGGCCTTGATGCAGGTTTTTTTCATAACCGTTTAAACTTTACGGTGGACCTATATCATAAGAAAACAAAAGATCTTTTACAGCAAATTAGTCTGCCTACTTCAACAGGGTTTATGTCTATGTGGTTAAACAGGGGTTCGGTGGAGAACAAAGGGTTGGAACTTTCGGTAAACAGTATTATATCACAAGGCAAAATAGGATGGTCAGCTGCCACCAATATTACATTCAACAAAAATAAAATTGCTGACATTGGTTTGCCGCAAGGAAAATTTGGCAATATGATATTAAGCGCTTTCCTGGGAACCAATGTATCTGGTGGAAATGAGTTTAAAATGCCAGCGAATATTTATGCGGAAGGGTATCCCGTAGCAATGTTTTTCGGCTATCAGACAAATGGCATTTACCAGGCTTCTGATGTAGTGGATCATCCATTAAGATTGGCCGGTACACCTTTGAAAGCAGGCGACATTTATTTTGTAGACCAAAATGGTGATGGCAATATCAACGATGCGGACAAAGTCATAATAGGTGATCCCAATCCAAAATTTAGTTATGGTTTTTCTAACACGATAACATATAAAAAACTGTCATTAAATATTTTCATTAATGGTGTTTATGGTAATAAAATAGCTAATGGGAACCGTTTGAAGTTAGAAGATACACAAGCCGGAACCAACGTAATTGATTATGCTTATACACAGGCATGGTCGCCTGAGCAGCCAAATAATCTCTACCCCAGACTCTTATATAAGAATGGCGATTTCACAGACCGCATTATTGAAGACGGAAGTTATCTGCGCCTTGGCATGGTGACTCTCGGGTATAAACCCAATGTGAGGAACCTAAAGTTTATTAGTGGTCTGGATTTGTTTGTAACTGGAAGAAACCTGCTGACGCTAACAAATTACACAGGGTATGATCCGGAGGTAAATAGTTTTACAAATGATCCTTTACGTAAGGGTGTTGACTGGAGCTCTTATCCAAACACCCGTTCTGTAACCGTTGGCGTTAATGTTAATTTTTAATTCATCAATCAATTGATATGAAAAGAATTATTTATTCCTTACTAGTTATTCCCGTGTGCACTTTTTTGTCCTGTTCCAAGGCAATTGAAGAAAACCCTCAGGGATTTCTTAATGATATAAAGTTATTTCAAACCGAAGCCGGTGTGCAAGCCGTCCTCACCGGTTGTTATGAGCGTACTGCATCTTACTATTACTTTGGCCTTGGTTACGTTCAGTATGTAAGCCTCGCATCAGGTGCTTTCTGGACCAATAATACGGCTACGCTTCCAATAGCAAAGATGACAGCACAAGCTACTGATGCCGCGGCAAATACAACCTGGCGTGAAGCTTACGCTTCTATTAATGCAGTGAATGGATTGATAGATGGTATGAGCTCGAGCCCAGTAAAGGAATCAGTTAAAAAGCAAGTGTTGGGCGAAGGCTATTTCCTAAGGGCGGTCTTGTACTTTAATAACGTTCGCTTGTGGGGTGCAGTGCCATTACGTTTACATATTACTACCAGCGAAGATCTGTATATGGCACGCACGCCTACAGACAAGATATATGATCAAGTGATATCCGATCTTCAAAAAGCAAAAGATAATTTACCGGCTCCTGGTTCTACGACTGTAGGCCGTCCTAACAAATGGGCTGCTTATGCGCTTCTGGCAAAAGTCTATATGACATTGGCCGGAAACGATCAGGCATCTCCTTACTGGCAAAAAGCCTATGATGAAGCCATTCAGGTGTATAATTCAAATGCTTATTCATTGGTGCGTCCGTTTATAGATCTTTATGATGTTACTAAAGAAAATTCAAAGGAATCTATTTTTGAAATTCAGTTTAGCATGTCCGGTGGTCCGGCTAATGGTCTGACGCAAACATGGATGCCATCAAATAGCACTTATACACCT
>JAQBNN010000143.1 GCA_028288505.1 Segetibacter sp.
TTTCGCAACCGTGTTTATATCAGCATTCCATGTGCTACCATCCCAGAAGCGCCATTCAGTAAACGTTTCAAATTGCTCCGGCTTTACCCGGGCAACCAATACATTTTTTGCCTTACCTCTTGTACCATATACATATATATAGCCATCAGCATTTGGCGAAAAAGCCTCCTTCGTGTTTGCAAATATGCAGGCGCCAAACGAACCATAAGTATCAGAGCCCGCCTTTAAAAAGAATGGCGTATCCATTTGCTGCTGGTCTTTAAAAGGAGGCTTACTTCCTTTCGGTATTTTTATTAGTGTGTTACCTACTTCTGCAAAACCAAATGAAGCAGCACTGGTATCTCTTACCCTATAACCAAAAATATAAGTAGCATCAGCCATTGCATGATTTACAAAACCATCACCTAACCAATAGTAATCCTTTGGTTGCGAGTTAGGGGTTCTTGGAACAAATATCGCTTCAGGCTTTCCGTCTGATTTTTTATCCCAATAAAATTCGATGTTCTCTTTTTTAGGTTCACCTCCTTTTAGTATCGCAACTGTATTATGTATCATGACAAAACCGGGTTTGATACTATCATTGATAATATCACCAAGTATTGTATCGCTAAACAACAGCATTGTTTCCTGGTTTTTTGCTGCATCAGCGGTATCAACTCCGTCGTTCGGAATAGCAAATATTCCATCCCCCCCTACCCAGCCTGACTTTCTTAATAACAGGTTGCTCCAATCAGTGGCTTCCTCTACCGAAAACTTCAGAGTTGAAAGGTCAGTGTTTATTGGCCTAACGTCTTCCTGCCGCATCGACTTATCGGATGTGCACGAAATAAATGCGAATAAATACCCGGCTACAAGGCACCTAATTTTATCGGAATTCTTTTTCATTTTACAACTATTGTCTCTTTATGCAGTATTGTTTTTTAAAGAGAATTATGTAACCAGCCTTCGTATTTCATAGGGTCATCCTTGCGTCGCACTCTTCAACTTTCTATTCTTCATTTATCCATCTCACTGTTCAAACGGAAGCAGTGAACATGCTGTCAGCTTGCTTCATAGGTAAATACAAATATCTCCTTGTTAGTGAAACCAAAAGCAGTTAAATCATATGCTATTTCCATCACCAGCTTATCGGGCGCTAAAGTGGTCACTTTATATTTCTCTATTGTAATTTTTGAAGGATCAAAAGCACTATGGTAAACCTGAGTGAAGGTTTGTTCATCATTGCTTAGGTACCATCTATCAAAGATGTTAAAGCCATCAAACAAACAACCGGCAGCACCATAGTTTATAAGAATTGAACTGTCTTTTCGCCAATTAGTTCTGTTATCTTTTTCACAGGCTGTAATGTTTTCTTCAACCGGTGTTTTGGTTGTCCAAAGCTTTGATACAAGCTTCCACGTTCTTGAATAAATTTTCTGCGATCCGGACGCTTCCGTGTTTATGGTAAGATCTTTTTCAGCAACATTTCCTCTCGCATCTTCAAACCGAAAATTGATGCCGACTAATTTATCTACTTCATCACCCTGGTAAGTATAATTAAATACATACTTGTACTCGTTATTACCAAGGTCTTGTGGTGTAACATTTGATCCCCCAAAGGCTGAAACAAGGTTAATTGTTTTTGAAGTCTCCAGCTTTTTAAAACCGTACGGAGCAATAATGATAATTGTGGCTTGCGCTTGTTGCCCGGTCTTACCCTGTACACTTTCAGGTACTAAACTCATCTTTGGCAGATTAGTATCTTCACTTTCTTTTTTACAGCCAGGAAGGATAAAGGCACTAAGGGTGAACAAGCTGAAGAATATGGCAAATCGTTTCATTTATTATAATGTTTAATAGTAATTTTTATATACTCTCTACTCCCTTTAAGGTTGCCAGTGGTGATGCTTTCTTTGTAAGGGAGGGCAACCAATATTGCTCTATTTCTTCCAATGATTTCCCTTTCGTTTCCGGTATAAGTTTGTAAACGAATACAAAAGCAAAAACAGACATAACCATGTAAATCCAGAAAGTAAATGCGCTCCCTATTGAATCAAGCAGCATCGGGAAAGTTTGAGATACAAGGTAAACTGCGGACCACAGGAAAAAGATACAAACAGACATAGCCTTGCCACGATTGCGGTTTGAAAAGATTTCTGAAATAACTACAAACGCTAACGGACCAAGAGAGATAGCAAAGAAAGCGATATAACCAAGTATAGCACCCAGTACAAGGTAACCTTTAGCAAAGCCAAAGTAAAAAGCACTGCCAACAATTAACAGGCAAAGCGCCATGCCCCCGGAGCCAAGCAACAACAATGTTCTTCTTCCCCACTTGTCAACATATTTGATGGCAACAAGGGTAAACAATACATTGATAACACCAACAAGGACCGTTTGCATTAAAGCAGAACCAGAACCATCACCAGTAGATTTAAATATTTCAGGAGCATAATACATGATAGCATTAATGCCGGTAACCTGCGAGAAGATGCACAAGATGATTCCTATCATCAACGCCTTTCTTACACCTGGTTTTAAAATGTCGCTAAAAGCAGCTTGCTCAAGGTTTAAAGCTTCTTTGATCTCTTGTAGTTCTTCTGTCGCCTTTGCTGAACCATTTACTTTTGTCAGAATTAATTTTGCTTCATCCCAACGCTGTTTTTGCGCAAGCCACCGCGGACTTTCAGGAACAAAGAACAAAAGCAATAAGAAAATAATAGAAGGAAAAATTCCGGAACCAAACATCCATCTCCAACCTGTTGAAACATTCCACGCTTCGTCATACCAGCCAGCAATGGTTGCGTTTACAAAGTAGATCAACAGTATCCCTGAAACTATTCCTAGTTGGTTTATAGAAACTAATTGACCGCGAATCTTAGCAGGTGCAATTTCAGAAATGTACATAGGGGCAAGCATCGATGCAATGCCGATACCCAAACCACCTATAATACGAAATATAACAAACCAGTCAAGGTTGAGAGGAAAAGCTATACCGGCAGATGATACGGCAAAAAGAATAGCCGATAAGATCAATACCTTTTTCCTGCCTATCTTATCACTTAAGCTACCGGCGAACATAGCACCAACAATACAACCAACTAATGCGCATGAAGCTATCCATCCAACCATAGTTGATGAAAGGTCATAGCGTTTCTGGATAAAGCCTATGGCCCCTGCAACCACAGCAGTATCATACCCAAACAATAGGCCGCCTACTGCTGCCACAATTGTTGCTTTATATACATACCACTTACTTCCGGTACTATTCATAATTATTAATTAATTCTATAATTGATCAGGTTCTCAGTTCTTACATAGGCTTTAATAGTTGCACATCTCTTTCCCTCACATTCGCCATACGGTCTTACAGTATAAGCACCTACTGCTGCAGGAACTATAAAGGTTTCTGCATAATGAATGATATAGGGCTCGAATGAATTATCCGGACTTTCGACTATTACTTCGCGGCCTTCTATCAGGTTTAATACATTCAGATTACCATTAGCATTATGCGTCACTTTATCGGTAAACCAATGCCTTCTTGTTTCGATAAATGATGTTTTATCAAGGCCTGTTCTTTCTTCTAAATATCCTTCCCCTTGTTCAATAGTTTCAAACTGGTTAATGATATTTCCTTCGGTCCACTTAGTTGTCCTATCCCATTGTATTACCTCTTTACCATGGCCAAGAGATATCGGTCGAGGCTTACCATCCAATCCCATACGACCCCAATCCCACAGTTTAAATGTAAAGATGTAAGGCGTTGCACTTATTTCAAGAACAACAGTATTAGCACCTGAACAATGTATAGTTCCAGCAGGAATTAAAATATGATCGTGCTTTTTAATAGACCACTTCTCAACAAATTGTTCTGCATCAAAATCTCCACCTTGCTGTTGAACTGTTTCCAGTTGTTGCAGCATTTTCTCAGGCACTATCTCTTCTTTTAATCCCAGGTAAACAAATGCTCCATCCTTAGCATCAAGTATATAATAGCTTTCATCTTGTGTGTAAGCCATTCCAAATTTCTCCCTTATATATTCCTTCAAAGGGTGCACCTGTAAGCTTAGATTACCACCTTCCATTGTATCAAGAAAATCGAAACGAATAGGGAATTCATCTCCAAATGCTTCAAATACTTTTTTACCCAAAAGCTTAGCCGGTTGTTGAAAAACAAGATTGATGGCAGGTGTTTCAAAAACAGTATCGTTGAAACGGAACAGCAAACTGTTTTCTTCCGGCACACAATCAAAGCCCCATGCAAAGTTTTGCTGATCCCTGTCGAGGTCGCAAACTTCCTTTAGCCATTGCCCCCCCCAGGGGCCTGGATCAAAGAAAGGTACCACTCTAAATGGACGATTACTTGCTGTAAGCAAAGCAGCAGAAAAAGCTTTGCCGGTGATCATCTTAGGCGTATCCTTTACAGTTGTATCTAATACATAATCCCAACTATTTGCAAGCTTCTTCTTATGCCTGTCACAAACTCTCCAATCAACAAAAAAGCTTCTTTTATACTGGTAAGAAAAATCTGCATCAGCATTATCGGCACCCAAATTACTTATGCTCTTATTTCTAAATCTTAGCTGGATCTCCCAACGTGGCATATCTGCATACACTAATGCATTTGCACTCGTTGCTATAAGTGATGCGCCATGTCCATATACAATTACAATCCCTTCCTTCACATCATTCAACTCCTGCTGAAGACCGGCAACTTTATTAGCATCAAAAAAGTTATTAAGTTCCAACGGAGCTATGTAGCCAAACACCGGGTCATCAGTTACAAAAGGATAAACAAGTTCATCAACCTGGTCTGTTGTTTTCATTGCAGAAGCTGCATCAATTAAAACAGCATCCGGTATTTGGGTTTGAAGATGAGATACTATTGCATCAATATAAACTCCGTGATAACATTCAATTGCAATGGTTGTTTTACTACCATTGCTTACATGTTTTAATAATTCTGTTGCTACATCCTGCCATCCTTCCATGCAGCTATGCCCTTCAACTTTTACCTCGGGAAACTTATCAAAATTTGATTTTGCCAACTTCTATCTTTTTATAAATAATACTATTTCTTTTAGATGCTATCTTTTCAACAGAACAAGAGTGCGGCAAGAATGCTTAATTTACTTCCTGTCGCTTGAACCATAATCTTAATTCACTTTAGGGTGTTTCTTTTGATCCAATCTTTATTACTACTATGGAGCATCGTTGCGTTGCACACTTGTAATGCTTATTATAACTGAACTACTAATACCCCGTGTTTTGAACAAGCTTTGGATTTAAATCCAGCTCTCTTTGTGGTATGGGAAACAGGTAATGCCGTGCAGCAGGTATAGTACCAGGCTTAGCAGCAGGAACCGCAGTTTCCAGAGTTTTTGTACGTACCAAATCAAACCATCTATGTCCTTCTGCAACAAACTCCATTCTTCTTTCTTTAAGCACAGCAGCACGAAATGCCTCTTTACTTAAACCTACATAATCAGGCACAGTACTCAGATCAAGAGTGCCGTTGAATCTTGCACGTTTTCTTACGATATTTATATTCTTATGTGCTTCAGTTGCATCGCCTAATTCATTACTTGCTTCAGCAAGCATAAGTAACACATCAGCATACCGTATTACAGGAAAGTCGTTTGATGAACCGTTTGCTTTAGGCTCTGCAACCCTGTCCCAATACTTCTGTATATGCGGTTTAAAGTTTACGAATATGCCATTAGGATTGCGAGCCCTTGTTATAAAAGTAACCGCCCTGCGTTGGTCAGCAGCATCGAAAGTGTTGTATAAATTTTGCGTAGGCGGTTGCCACCCTTGCGAATTTTCAACACCTTCAACTGCTAATTGGGGGGGTAATAGTCTTACGTTGAATTGTCCAACTTCCCAGAAAATGATTGCACCATTAGCATCGCCAAAACCAACAGAAAAAATTGCTTCTTTTCCACCGCGACTTGACAATTTAAATACATCTGCAAAGTTGGCCCACAAAGCATATTGATTAGAGTTAATCACTTCTTTGCACAACGTCGCACACTCCTGCCACTTGCCAAGTGTTAAGTACACTTTAGCTAATATAGATTTTGCTGCACCACTTGTTGCCCTACCTCTTCCTTGGGCTACATCATAGCTTAAGGGAAGATCTTTAGCAGCTGTAAGATCACTTATGATTTGTGCGTAAATAGCATCAACAGATGCAGCTTCTGGAGTTAAAGGTTCAATCTCCTGTAATACCAATGGTACTTTTCCAAACACCCTTACCAGGTTGAAGTACAAAAGGCCACGAAGAAAACGAGCCTCATTGACAAGCCTTGTTCTTAATGCAGCATCCATTTGTATACCTGGTATACGAGCAATGGCAATATTGGCGATGGTTATAGCTTTATAATGCATTGTCCATACCTCTTGAATAGAACTATTGATAGGTCCATGCGTAAACTTTCCTATCTGATCGTTAGCTGGAGAAAATATTTCTTCATTTATCATCTCGTCAGATGCTAGCCCAGCCATTACCCAAAACGTACTATGGTAAACGCCTGCAGTTGATCCGCTACTCGTTGAATTAAGATAGGCATAGATTGCATTTACAGCCGATACTGCCTCACTTTCTGTCTTATAGTAATTTGTTATCGCAACGAGGCGCTTTGGATCTTCAGCAAGAAACTTTTTACATGAAGTACCCAAAAGAATAATTAAAGAAAGAAATAGCGTCTTAAAATATGTTGAATGTCTTTTCATAATGGAAATGTTCTTATAGTTAAAACCCTATGTTCACTCCAACCGTATACGTTCTTGCTTGTGGATATCCACCTGCATCTATACCAATCAAGGTTGTACTCTGCCCATAAGTATTTGCTTCAGGATCGTAACCACTGTAATTCGTAAGCGTCCAAAGGTTAGTGGCGGCCGCAAAAATTCTAAAGCTTCTTATTTTTGCTCTTTCAATAACTTTTGTTGGTATGCGATAACCAAGGGTTACATTCTTTAACCTTAAGTAAGAAGCATCTTCAATAATAGCAGAAGAAAATACACCAACGTCTCTACTGGAAGCTGAAGCACGAGGAAACTCGTTGCTCTTGTTAGCGGGCGTCCACCTATTGAGAGCAGCATCAGCCAATACATTGTTTTGACCAGTAAAACTTAACAGGTCAAGGTTATTGAAGTTGGCCATTTTATTTCCTTTAGATCCCTGGAAGAAGACAGTGAGTTCTACGCTTTTGTAAGAGAAGGAATTATTGAAACCAAAGGTGAACTTAGGTTGTGCGGTACCCAATAAGGTGCGATCGTTTGCATCTATCTTACCATCTTTATTTATGTCGCGATACCGGCGATCTCCTGCTTTGGCCCTGGCAGCAGAATCTGGAGAGTTTGGCTCTTGCCCTAAGAGAACTGCACTTGTAGCAGCTTCCATGTCTGATTGAAATATGCCATCAAAGATGTAGCCGTAGAAAGTACCGATTGGTTCACCCTTCCTTAATAAACTTCCTCCTAATAATAAGATATCTGTTTCGGTGTTCAGGTTAGTAACCTCGTTTTTGTTTATTGATAGGTTTAATGAAGAGTTCCATTTAAAAGGACCATTCATGTTAACAGTCTTAAGATCAAAATCAAAGCCTTTATTTATAATATTTCCAACATTTAAAACTGTTGTTGCAAAGCCGCTTGTTGTTGGAATGGGTGTCGATAGTAAAAGGTCGTTGGTTTTTTTCTTGTAGTAATCAGCAGTGATAGAAAGTCTGTTTTTGAAGAAAGCAACGTCAATACCAATATCTAATTGCCTTGTACTTTCCCACTTAAGATTTCTGTTTACATAGCTCAAGGGCTCCTGGCCAGTATAAACCAGGCTGCTATCTGAGCTGTTAAATACACCTTCTCCAAAAGGTCCTACCAATGCGAGTGATTGGTATGGGGGAATAGCCTGGTTACCAATTACACCATAACTTGTCCTCAATTTTAATTCAGATATAAAGCCCACATGCTTCATGAAGTCTTCTTTCATCACTCTCCATGCAAAAGCTCCTGAGGGGAAAAAACCATATTTCTGTCCTTCTGCAAATTTTGAAGAGCCATCATAGCGCCCTGTTGCAGTAAAGAGATACCTATCAAGCAAAGTATAATTTACGCGTCCAAGGTATGATACCATAGACCATTGAGATTCTGCATCAAAAGATTGTTGAGGTCTCAAACCACCAGCTATACTGTGGTACCCTGTTACATTATCAGGAAAGTCAAAAGCATAAGCAAATTGACTTTCATTCTTAAACTTTTGAGAGGTGAAACCTGCTACTGCATTAATAGAATGGTTCTCGTGCAGTTTCTTATTGTAGGTTAGAGTATTTTCATTCAACCATGTTAATCCCTTAGCTGTTCCAGCGGACGCTTCTCCCTGGCTTGCTTGCGTACGCTTTAAGAAATTGGGACCGAATGAGTTTTCTTTTTGATTGAATCGGTCAATACCAAAACTTGATTTTAGTTCTAGGTCGTCCGTAATTTTAAAACGTGCATACGCGTTACCAAGTATTCTTGCACTTTTTGTAATGGATGTATAGTGTTCAGCATCAGCAATTGGATTTCCTAGATTTTTTCCCCTGTCGTTCTGGAAAGTATAGCCGCCTTTTACTGCAGAATCCTTAACACGAAGAACTGGGTTGAATTGTATTGCGGAGGTAACAACGCCAGGCACAATGGTTCCCGAATTAGTTAATACACCTGTTGAAGCAATGTTTGCATAACTAAGACTTGTACCAATCGTGAGTTTTTTAGTTATTTCCCTATCAACATTTGCACGGATAGTATACCTTTTGAAATTCGAATTAATGATAATTCCGTCCTGGTCAAAGTATCCCCCTGACATAGAATACTTAGTTTTCTCACTTCCACCAGAAAAAGATAACTGATAGCTTGCCATTGGTGCGGTACGATATAACTCCTCCTGCCAGTCTGTACCATTACCTAAATTCCTAGGGTTTACATAAACGGGTGTTTGGAAGCCGTTTATCTTCGCTTCATTCACAAGATGGGCGAACTGTGCTGCGTTTAATAGGTTTAATTTGTTGGCAACTTTCTGTAGGCCATAATACATGTCGAAGGAGAATGTTTTTCTACCTGTTTTTCCGCGTTTCGTAGTAATCAATACCACCCCATTTGCACCTCTCGATCCATAGATAGCTGTCGCAGACGCATCTTTTAAAATCTCAATTGACTCTATATCGTTAGGGTTAATGGCAGACAAAGCGCCTATACGTGGGCCTAATGTAACACCTGTAGTCATTTCCCCTCCATCACTACTAATAAGCAATCCATCAATTACATATAATGGTTCGTTACCGGCGTTGATTGAACTTGTACCCCTGATCCTTATCGATGCTTCTGCACCTGGCTTACCTGAAGTTTGTGTAACCTGTACCCCTGCCGCCCGGCCCTGCATTGCTTGGTCAAAAGAAGTTACGGGAACAGCTCGTATATCATCAGCTTTAATAGATGCTACTGAACCGGTAAGATCACTTTTTCTAACTGTACCATACCCAATAACTACTACCTGTTCCAGTTCATTTTTTTCATCTTCCAATACAACAGTAATAGTGGTTTGATTTCTTACGGATACTTCTTTGGACTTGTGTCCAATATAAGTGAAGACTAGTACGGCATTATTGCTACCAACAGCAATAGAATAGTCACCGTTTTCTCCAGAGGTTGTGCCTGCCGAGGACCCTTTAACCTGTATGCTTGCTCCTGAAATCACTGCACCTGTTGATGCTGTAACTTTTCCGGTTATAGTTCTTTTTTCAGCCTGAGCCAGGAGACTTGCTGAACTGCAAAGAGTGAAGATGAAAAAAATAGTATAGGCAAAGAGCCTAAATGCAGAGGCAAATCTTTTCATTAGACAAGGTTAATCGTTATGTTTATTCTATGCAATACAGTAGTTACAATACAGTCAGATGGAACCTTAGTCTCTAATAAAAACTAGTCCTTTGCTATGTCGATTGTATAAGTAAAACTGTCTGCTCTATAATATCCTAAATTATACTCTATTGGTCTGTCTCCCGGATCACACACTACTCTTTTACGGAAAAGAATAGGATCGCCGACGGAAATATTAAGCTTTTCAGCCAGCTTCTTATTTGCTAAGATCGCACTGATGCCTTCCCTGGAAACTGCTACCGTTATATGGTGTTCTTTCTCCAGCTTTTCATATAAAGGCATTGAGTAATCTTCCTTTTCTGTTAGTCCTGTTATTGGATTGAAGTAGGAAATGAAGTAGACGATCGGCCCGTTTTCCAAGCCACGTAATCGTTCGAGTTTCACCACCTTTACTCCGTCTGAAATATTAAATAGCTGCTGTATTTCTTTGTCTGGTATTACACTACTTACTTTAACTGAATAGTTTTTAAACACTACACCCTTTTCATCCATTTCGTGTGTGAAGCTTGTCCATTTATTAAGCTTGGTAGTAATCGTATTCTTTGCCACCTTAGTGCCTACCCCTTTCTTTCTAACCAACAATTGCTCGTAAACAAGCTTGTTGGTAGCCTGCCGTACTGTATTCCTCGAAATGCCAAGCTTCTTCGCTATATGAACTTCGTTCGGCAACATCTTTCCATTCTGGTATTCGGGCAATTGTATCAGATCTCTTAAGATCGTTTCCACCTGTAGATGCAGCGGCAGCGGACTTTTATGATCTACTATAAATGCGTCCATTACCTAGAGAAGAATGTTTAGATGTTCATACATACCCTAAAAGTATGCACTTCTTTGACATGTTCAAACATTTGAACAAGTATTTTTTTCCAACTTCTGACTAAATTATACATTCACTTGCGAAACGATTGAATAACTCTAGCCATTACTCTCTCAAATTTCCTGTTATATGCTTAAGAACACACTTCTGTTTGCCTCTCTTTTAGTAACAACCCTATCTATACAAGCACAACAAAAAGTAAAAAAAGACACGGTAGATTTTAAATACACCGTAGAAAAAGCAGAGGATTGGACTAATCTTTTTTATAGAAAGTCTGGCTGGTTTGGTGCCGATGGACTTTTTTCTATACCGCTTAGCGGTGTTGATAAGAATAACAACGAGGGGAACGATTCTACCTTGCTAATATTTGGCGATACTTACATAGGGGAAGTAAAAGATAATAAACCTATACCTGGTAACGTAATGGTCAATAATACTATTGCATATATTAAAGGCACTGATGCTGATGCAAAAAGGCTTCATTTTCATTACAAGCAAGCAAAAGACGGAACACCTGAAACATTTTTTGTTCCGAAAACAGCGACGGCACAAAAGCCGCAGCTGTTTTGGCTAGGCGATGGATTTATAAATAAAGAAAGAAACAACACACTTTATTTATTCGGCTATAAGGTAGAGCGAACAGGGGAAGGCGTATTTGATTTCATAGAGCCTGGTGTATCCATCATTGCTGTAAAAGATGCAACCAAACCACCTTTTAAAGATCAAAGGCAGATTGAAACAACGTTGCACATTAAAAATGAAACTTTAGGTGAAGGCAACTTTGGTGCAGGTGTTTTAGTGAATACGAAATGGGCCGGCGCTCCTGCGGCAGATGGCTATGTTTATGTTTACGGTTGTATTGGCAAAGACAAGAACCTGGTGGTTGCACGGGTAAAGCCAAAGGATTTTGAGAACATGAACGAATGGAGATTTTATAATGGTACTAGCTGGCGCAATAACATCAACGAACTAAAGCCTGTTACCAATGGTGCATCAAACGAACTGAGTATGACGACATTACCAGATGGTCGCTTCCTGCTTATCTTCCAGGTAATGGGGCTATCTGACAAGGTTGGAATGAGGGTTGCCGCATCTCCTGTAGGCCCTTTTTCGGAGATCAAAGAAATATATACTACACCAGAGTTTAAAGAAGGAATATGGACATATAATGCAAAGGCTCACCCCAACTTATCAAAGCCAGGAGAACTACTGATTTCCTATAATACTATTACGCCTGATTTTTGGAACGACATACAAAAGAATGCACACATTTACAGGCCTCGTTTTATTAAGCTGAAATTTGGTTTGAAATAGCAAGGGTTATTGAGTGCTATTAGATTTGTATGTACTTACCGGTATTGCTGCTATGAAGCTTTTGTTGTGTCACTCACTTGTACTGTTTGTTCTTTACTCAACAAGTAACAAACGATTAAAGGCTCAAACATAACTTATAATAAAAGCTGCCAAAAGAGATGCAGATAAAGTGATTGCGACGCAAGGATGATGCTATGAAATACCCAAGCTGGTATTATAAATCTGCTTCATTAAATGCAAGTAAGAACAATAACAGGTGCATTAATAAAAGCTACAGATACTAGTTTTGCACCTTCATCTTATCAAGCAAATTGATGACAAGGCAACTTAAGACCAACAGTATTTAAATTTATTTTGCTGATATGCCAGCGACCAAGGTTTGATGTAAACAACTGGTCGAAGTCCTCTCCACCAAAGGCAATATTGGTAGGGTTTGAAAGCGTGTGAGCCTCCCAATCATTGATCAATAAACTCACCTCTCCCCTGTTGCTAACTTTATAAATGCTGTTAGGCGCATAGCACGAAACATACAAGTTTTCCTGCGCGTCAAAAGCTATACCATCAGGACAAGTTTGAGGAAGTGTGCAAAAGACATCACGCTTGCCTGCAGAACCGTCAGCATTGATTGCAATACGTTCAACTCCGGGAAGCCAGGTGCAAGCAACGTACAAATAATCTTCATTCGCCGAAAGGGCTAAACCATTAGCAAAGCTAAACGGACCCTTATGCCATACTTGTCCGTTGCCTGCAGCATCAAAGCAATAGATCTTCCCATTCACTTGCCTGAATGCTCCACTATCCGTTACAAACAACCTTCCATCCTTTGTGAAGGCTAGGTAGTTGGGAATATTAAACGTTTCTCCATTGGCACCTGTAGCAAACTTTGTCAATGCCTTGGTATTAATATCAAGTTTCCATACACATTTGTTCTTTAGATCGCATACCGCCAGCCACGATGCATCGGGAGAGAAAGCGATGCCTAACACAAAGCCGTTTGTAGTGTTAACCTCTTCTATACTTTTACCGTCAGGCGATACCCTATAGATTTGCCCAGCTTCGCCACCCGCCCAAACAGAACCGTCTAGATGAACTGCGATACATTCAGGATGATCAAGACCATCGGCAAATATTGAAACATCGTTAATAGTTAAGAGCATGATAGAGGGTTATGAGTTATGGGTTATGAGTTATGAGTATTAGGTTGAGTTTGCAGTTCCAAGTTTTATGCTTCACTTTTGCTTTCGGACTTCCACTTCTGACTTCCTAATCTTTCTTACTTCCCTGTATAGTTATTCCCAGGCCTCCGTCAATTCTTATAGCCTGTCCGGTCATGAAAGACGCTTTATCGTCGCATAAGTATAAAACAAGTGAGGCGACCTCTTCGGGTGTTCCTATCCTTTTTGTCAGGTGCATATCTATACATTCCTGCAACACCTCGTTTGGATCAGGTGAAAGAGCAAATGAATCACGGAGCATAGGTGTATCAACAGTGCCGGGGCATACCACCACACACCTGATGTACGGCGAGTAATCGACAGCAATACTCCTTGTTAAACCAAGTATGGCTGTTTTTGCAGTAGTGTACGCTGCCACCTTAGGCTGGCTTACAAAAGCTTGTACACTTGCCATATTTATAATCACCCCTTTCTTTTGCTGAAGCATCGAAGGGATTGCATATTTAGCACAGAGATAAAGGCTTTTGAGATTTACATTCATTACTTCATCCCACTCATCTACTGTTGTTTCAGTTATAGTTCCGTATCGTTGTATTCCTGCATTGTTCACAAGTATATCTACTTTTTCGAACTGTTCTTCTATTTGCCTGAATGCTGATATAACATCTGCTTCAACTGCTACATTACATTCAATAAACATCCATCTCCTGTCATCAATGCTTGCTTCCGCCTTCGAAAGATCGAGTACCACGACGTTTGCACCTGCATCATAAAAAAGCATTGCACATGCTTCACCTATACCTTTTGAACCTCCGGTTACTACTACCGTTTTACTATTGTAATCCATCAATTAATTTTTGAGATAGTTTAATGATAATATCAGTGTTATTGTCTCTTACTTTTAGCCGTAAGCCTTCGGCATTAAGTGTTGCACTTTCAACGCCGGTAAATTCATGAGGGGTAGCATGAATAAAAGATAAATAACTTTTACTAACCACTTCACCCGAATCAATATAAGCATAAGTATCTTCTCCAAACAACGTTGAAGCAGTGTTAAGTATAGTGTGAAAAGGTTGATGAAGACCAGCAGTACCAAACTCTAACCCCCTGTATAAAATCTTATCGCCTTCATAATGTTGCCACAAGTGTATCCAGGGATAATCAGAGCGCTTCCATAGATAACCGAGCAAGAAATGATGAGTTGGTGAATAGGCAGTGATCCATCCAAATTGATCAGCAGGATTTACTACAAAAGAAAATACTGCATTATATGCACCCTCAGGATTTCTTAAATCGATCGTGTCATTCTTATTGCTTCTTGCAAAAGGCCACTGAATAATATTTGAATGGATGTTCTTGAAATTCGCCTGGTCAAAACCTTGTTGGCCATTGAAGTCGATAATTGTTGCATCATCAAGAAAAGGCCTCGCAATTGTAGGGTGCTGCACAATGTTATATATCCTACCTAAAGGATTGATGTTAGTTATACTTTCATGAACTATAAACGCAGGACTCGCAGCATCCATTAATACCGTTCTATCAACTTCTAATCCCTCTTTTAAAGCAACAGATTGTATTTGCACAGTATCGCTTAATTGCTCCTTCACTGTCCATTCGATATTTGCCGGCTCTCCATGGTTTGGTATACCTGATTTCGCCTCTCCTGCCGAAGGTTCACCCCATCTTCCAATGCATGCAAAATGGCCTTGGTACACTGCTCCAGCTTTGTTGTTTGCAGGCATTTGCTCCTTGGCAAATGCAAAGCTTAGAGGATTGATATGACTGTCCTTTAATTCAAATGAAGTAATTGCTCCGCCAAATGAATCTATAGTTAATGATGCAGAATTATTTTGAAGATGAATCAGACCGCTTTTGATATTACTCATTTCCCGACAACCGTTAGTATGGCTTAGTAAAAATAAGGATGGATAGGTTTACAAGTACAAGTATATATTTTCGACTAGCAGAGCTATAGTCGTTCAAAATTTCCATTTTTAAAGGTTGGTCTAAACACATCGGCACCAACGTAATTCTATCGTTTCTCTTCTTTTGCATAGATCAATAAATAAGTTTTAAACGTGGTCCTCTGCTTTTTCAAAAGATACCATACCTGCACTAGCAGCAATAAAAAGCGAAGGCCAGTGACGGTCTACATTCCGTAATCGCTAGCAGTTGTCTTGTTTTTCAAAACAAAGTCCCCACGGTCTATTATTAACTCATTCATTTTTGCCCATTCTAACTAAACTGTTAACTCTAAAGAACCAATTCTTTGTAACCTATTTCTTTGATCGCTCTAACTCTAAAAGCTTCACGAAGCATTTTGCACTGTCTTCCCTTTTACTCAAGTTCTGCATTATAGAATTTATTTCTGATACCTGCTATGTGATTAAAGTCATCTTTAAGGCAGGGATATAAAGGTAAGTTTGCAAGCATCAAACGCAAAGGAAGTTTCACTGTGAGCTTTAAATGGAAATATTAAATCACAATCGTTCATAAAAGCAGAAGTAGGCTATATAAAACTTATAGAAGCATATGAACCCTAAGATCATTGAATTTATCAATAAAATATTATTATAATCCCTGACCTTTTTAACCTTACTTAACATGAATTCTATCCTTCATACATTTCACATCCCTGTTATGGGATTGGCTTACACTATCGACTCTCCTATTAAGGTTGCACGATTTGGCATTTCTTCAGTTATCTCAATTATTGAAGACAGGCTTGTAGAAATGATGCGCAGACATTACTACAATGATATTAAAGAAGAGTATCTTCAAATTACTACTAAAGAAAAGGATTTCAGGGAAAAGCGTATTACTGACTATCTAAACTTGGTAAACAGGATTGTTACTTCACAAGTCGACAAGTTGAGATCTTCAGCATTTGAAACAGGCTCAGAAATTATTAAATACTTTGAAATGCTGCCTGATGACAGTAACCTTAAGCTTTTGTACAGGCAGATGACCGGTTTAAAAGATGACACTGAAAAAACACAATTACAATCGTTATTACGAGCCCGTATTGTACCAGGAAGCATTGATGTAAACATAATGACTAAGCTTGATAGAAATAATTATGACACGCAAGGCACGTTAATTGAAGATGGATCAGATGCTATAACTGCTTTAAAAGGCTATGCAAAAAGCGGTCTTAAAAATTCTTCTATTATCCTTTCAGCAGGATTGAACCCCCGACTTTTTAATTACATGGAAAAGCTAGGTGCTTTCGATGAAAACGAAGCAGGCGAATTTGACAAAAAGGTAGTCATTAAAGTAAGTGATTACAGATCAGCATTAATTCAAGGAAAATATTTAGCCAAAAAAGGAATTTGGGTAAGTGAGTTTAGGATTGAATCAGGATTAAATTGTGGCGGTCATGCTTTTGCAACAGACGGCTATCTCATGGGACCAATTTTAGAAGAGTTCAAAACAAAAAGAGATGAACTATCCGCCTCCTTATTCGAAATATATAGCAATGCTATAAAAACTAAAAAAGGAATTACCTTAACTGAAACTCATCCTATAAAACTGAGCTTCCAGGGTGGAGTAGGAACGTATGAGGAAAGCAATTTTTTACAGGATTATTATGGCCTGGATAGTATAGGTTGGGGAACTCCATTTCTTTTAGTTCCTGAGGCTACTACTGTAGACAGTGTTACTTTGCAACAACTCCAAAAGGCAAATAGAAGCGATCTTGTACTAAGTAAAAACTCTCCCTTAGGCATTCGTTTCCATTATTTAAAAGGAACAACTGCACACAATGAGAAGCTTGAAAGAATTGAAAAAGGACATCCTGGAAGTCCCTGTACTGAAAAACATTTAGTGTCCAATACTGAATTTACTAAAGAGCCTATTTGCACTGCATCTGCGAAATATCAAAAGCTAAAAATTCAAAATCTGCAATCTTTAAACCTCCCAAAGAAACAATACAATCAGAAGGTTGGGGAAGTATTAGATAAAGAATGTTTGTGTATTGGCTTAAGTAACGCTGCAGCTATAACTTACCAACAACCCTTTATAAAAAACCTCAGGGCCGTTACCATCTGCCCAGGCCCCAACATTGCCTATTTCTCCCGGATAGTTTCTTTGCACGTAATGATAGACCACATTTATGGAAGAACAAACATTATTGAGAATGTATATAGGCCCAACGTATTCATAAACGAGCTCTTACTTTATGTAGATTATATAAAAGAACAATTGTTTGAGGAAGATGATTTAAAAGCCAATCCAAAAAGATTGAAATATTATAATGAATTCAAGAATCAGTTATTAAGCGGCATCAAATATTATAGAAACTTAATCCAAACCTCTAATAGCTTTGCCACTGATGCCATTGATAAAATTCATGCAGAGTTAAACACCACCGAATACGAGCTTGAAGAATTTTTTAAGCCCTTATGGTCTACCACCTTTCCTAAATCTATGTCCCCAGAACTTCCAATTTTAATAAGCTGTTTAAGCAAAATGTTTATGGCATCAGCATCTGCTCGTTATAGAGCCACGGTTGCAACACCCGTTCAAAAGTTATTTTGCATTGGGGCATTTCAGCAATTAGTATTAAATAATACGAACAGATTTAAGAGTAACCATTGGTCAGGGTACCTTATCCTGGCTTTTAAAGTTGCTACTCATTTCAATATATATTACTGGAGCCAGAAACAAAACAGCCTTCAAATTTTGTCACATCACATTTAAATTTTTTTCCTCTTGCTAATTCATCAACATACTCATAATAGTATAAATGACTTACAACCCAGTTAATAGTACAAGATGATGGATTTATTTTAAAGGCATAGTAGCACTAATACCAAAAATTACTTTCAACACTCATAGCAATGACCTTCAAGGTGATTTAGTATACACACATATATTTATTGTGGTGTAAACTGCAGGTACTACCATCAACATCGTTGTGTCACTCTCTTGTACATTTTGTTCTTTATGCAGCCTTAAAAATTATCTTGGTTTGGTACTCTTTTAATTTCTAATGGTACTAGTTTGGCTACCTCACACATCAGTAAATGCAAGCCTCCCATAAGCTGACAAGGAATACCATTACTATTGACGAATGTCATAAAAAAACAACCCGAACATTCATTCCTTTACCAGCAATCTATATTATATAAAACCTAAAATTCAATAACATGGCTATCAAAATAACTGACGATTGTATCAACTGTGGTGCATGCGAACCTGAATGTCCTAACAACGCTATTTACGAGGGTGGTGTTGAATGGTCTATTGCAGACGGCACCAAAGTAACAGGACAATATGTTTTGTTAGACGGAACTATCGTAGAAGCTAAAACTGGCCAGCCTCCATTAGCACTAGATGTTTATTATATCACAGCCAACAAATGCACAGAGTGCCAAGGCTTTCACGAAGAGCCACAATGCGCCTCCGTATGCCCGGTTGACTGCTGCATTCCTGATGACCAACATGTAGAAACTGCAGAGCAGTTACTAGCCAGAAAGGAACTTCTTCACGCATAATTCATTTTCATTTTTCTAGCATGGAAATAACAGATAAATCAAAAGAGAGAATTGCCAAACCAAATGATGTGGACAAAATTGTTGTTCGTTTTTCAGGAGACTCAGGCGATGGAATGCAATTAACAGGCATGCAGTTTACTGACACTGCTGCATTGTTTGGAAACGACCTCAGCACCTTTCCGGATTATCCTTCAGAAATTCGCGCCCCCATAGGTACTATTGCAGGTGTATCAGGTTTCCAGGTACACATTGGAAGTACAGAAATTTACACACCCGGCGATTCATACGATGTAATCCTGGCAATGAATGCGGCTGCATTAAAAGTTGATTTGCCCCGTCTTAAAAGAGGTGGAGTTATCATTGCAAACACACAAGGGTTTGATAATAAGAACCTGACGTTAGCCAAATATCCTGCAGGTGTAAATCCTTTAGAAGATGGCACCTTAGCCAATTACATAGTACACCACGTGGATGTTACAAAGCATACAAAAGAATGCTTAATTAATACAGACCTAGGCACAAAAGAAATTGAACGTAGTAAAAATATGTTTGTGCTTGGCTTATTGTATTGGATGTTTGACAAGCCCCTTGATAATACCATCAACTTTATTAACGAAAAGTTTGGCCGAAAGCCAAACATTGCTGCCGGCAACATTAAGGCGTTAAAAGCAGGGTGGAATTATGCTGATCACACAGAAATTTTCAATACCCGTTTTCATGTAGCACCTGCCAAACTTCCACCAGGAGTTTATAGAAACATCACCGGCAACCATGCAACTGCTATAGGTTTAATAGCTGCTGCAGAAAAAGCAAACCTTCCATTATTCCTGGGCTCTTACCCAATCACACCCGCAACCGATATTTTACATGAGCTATCGAAATACAAAGCCAACAACGTAAAAACCTTACAGGCGGAAGATGAAATCGCAGCTATATGTTCTGCTATTGGTGCGGCTTATACAGGCAACCTTGCCATTACTACTACATCGGGTCCGGGTTTATCTTTAAAAACAGAAGCACTAGGTTTAGCAACTATGCTTGAGCTTCCTTTGGTTGTTGTGAATGTACAACGTGGTGGACCTTCAACTGGTTTGCCTACCAAGACCGAGCAGTCTGATTTGTTAATGGCAATGTATGGCCGCCATGGCGAAGCGCCGCTACCCGTTATTGCAGCCTCATCACCATCCGATTGTTTTGATGCAGTGTTCGATGCTTGTAAAATTGCAGTAGAGCACATGACCCCTGTTATCTTTTTAAGTGATGGTTATATAGCCAACGGCTCAGAACCTTGGCGGTTTCCAACAGAAGATGACTTGAAGAATATTACGGTTAATTTCTTAGATAAACCAAACACAGAAGATGGTCTGTTACTCCCCTATAAGCGAAATGAGTTTTTCGTTCGTCCATGGATAAAGCCTGGAACAAAAGGATTGGAGCATCGCATTGGCGGATTAGAAAAACAAGATGAAACAGGCAACGTTTGTTACGAAGCAATCAATCACGAAAAGATGACTACACTTCGTGCTAACAAAATAAAGAAGATTGAAGATTGTATTCCATTAGCTGAGGTGGCCACCGGAAGTGAAAACGCAAGTATTTGTGTGCTTGGCTGGGGCTCTACTTTTGGATCGACGAAGGCTGCAGTAAAAACACTTGTTGAAGATGGTTATGATGTTGCACAGGTTCACCTCCGATATATAAACCCTTTCCCAAAAAATCTTGGCGAGTTATTACATGGCTTTGATAAAATACTGATCCCTGAAATGAATAGCGGGCAGTTGCTGCAACTAATAAGGGCAAAATATTTAGTGCCTGCCATCGGTTATTCAAAAGTGCAAGGCTTGCCATTCACAGTGGAAGAAATGAAAACAAAAATCATTGAAACTTTAAATGCTTAAGCCATGGAAACTATCACGCTCAATAAAAACGTAACTCTTGGTCCAAAAGACTTTGCATCAAACATGGATGTAAAGTGGTGCCCCGGCTGCGGCGATTATTCCATCCTCAAACAAGTGCAAACCATCTTCCCCGATCTTGGCGTACCTAAAGAAGATTTTGTTTTTGTCTCGGGTATTGGCTGCTCTTCACGCTTTACATATTACATGGATACCTATGGATTGCATAGCATTCATGGCCGTGCGGCGGCCATTGCTTCAGGTGTAAAAGCTTCCAATCCAAATTTAAGTGTGTGGGTTATTTCGGGTGACGGTGATGCCTTATCAATTGGTGGCAACCATTTCATTCACCTGATGCGTAAAAATTTCGATGTAAACTATTTAGTGTTCAACAACCAGATTTATAGCTTAACCAAAGGTCAGTATTCGCCCACATCAGAGAAAGGTAAGGTTACTAAAACATCACCTTTTGGTTCCATTGATGAGCCATTCAATCCAACAGAGCTGGCACTAGGTGCAAAGGCTTCTTTTGTTTCCCGCACATTAGATCGCGATCCAAACCATATGCAATCAATTCTTAAACGTGCTCATCAACACAAAGGAACTTCGTTTGTTGAAGTTTACCAGAATTGCCCTGTGTTTAATGATGGTGCCTTCTTTCCTTTCTCAGATAAAGAGACAAAGAAAGATGAAGCGATATTTCTCGAACACGGCAAGCCATTAGTGTTTGGTCAGAATGGTGAGAAGGGAATTCATTTGAATGGATTAACACCTGAAATAGTTGACTTAAACAACGTATGCACCAACGATCTCTGGGTTCATGATGAGAACGATAAAACAAAAGCAAACCTGATTGCAAGATTTTTCGACACCTGTTCTAACGACGTCCATTTTCCACGTCCATTCGGTGTTATATATAAAGAGGATCGTGCCGTATATGAATACATGATGGAACAACAGATTGAACAACTAACCACACAAAAAGGTAAGACCTCGCTAAATAAAATTCTTTCAGGCGACAAAACCTGGACGATAGCCTAACATATTCTCATTCTCATGTACGAGCCGCATTTCTATGTGGCTCATTTTTTTACTTGGTTAATTATAATGCACAAACATCACTTAACAGGTTGTTTTATTTTGTTTGCCACCCACAAATCATTGCTCAACATCGTTGTGTCACTCACTTGTACAATTGTACGTACCGCATCTTAACACAACAACACTTACCGGATTATTAAAATCCTACTCGGCATTGCGAGGAGGAGGAGGAGGAGGAACGACGGCGCAATTACGGGAAGGATAGGTCTTTAAATCGGAAAGATTACTCTGATGAGCAGATTGCTTCGTACCTACAATTGCGATGTTTTAAAATATTGAAGCCTTGCTCAGTAAGGGTTTTTAACTGAAGAACACATCAATCGCGGTTATGTTATGACTGATGTTGAGATACCCGTAAAGTATAAACAGTACAAGTGAGTGACACAAGGATGTTGATGCTTATTCTGTGGTTGGCTACCAAAGAAAAAAAATGGAGCCTATAAATACGAGCTCCATTTTCATAGGTAAGCATGAGAGTGAGGTTATAATCCTTTCAGAATGTTTAACCGTTCCCAGCGTGATACTTTTGCTTCTTCGGCCTGTGCCATGTAGGTTTCTGCTAACACAGGGTCTTTTGCTTTGATCACTTTAAAACGGTTTTCGCGGTACATAAAATCGGCTAACTCCAAGGTTGGATCTTTTGAATCTATTACAAACCGTTGTCCTTTTGGCTTAAGCGGGTTGTAATGAAACAGCGGCCAATAGCCAGATTTCACTGCTAAGTCCTGCTCTTCAGCACCTTTGTTCATTTCGATGCCGTGTGCAATGCAATGGCTATACGCAATAACAAGCGATGGACCAGGATAGGCTTCGGCTTCTAAAATTGTGCGAAGCGTATGAGCATCGTTAGCGCCCATTGCAATTTGTGCAACATAGGCGGTTCCGTGTGCAATGGCTTGAAGGGCAAGATCTTTTTTGCCTGTTGTTTTACCATTCACAGCAAACTTAGCACTCGCTCCAATGGGTGTTGATTTTGATTTTTGACCACCGGTGTTCGAATATACTTCTGTATCCATCACCAGGATATTTATGTTCTCTCCTGTAGACAACACATGATCTAATCCACCATAGCCAATGTCATAAGCCCATCCATCACCACCTACTATCCACATAGATTTCTCTGTAAGAAAGTCGGCCAGATGCAAGAGGTTTTGGGCAGCGAACGATGTATTATTTTGAAGCTTATCTTTTAATTCTTTAATTAAATCCAACTTCACTTTTATGTCTGCTTCTGTTATTTCAGGTGCATGAATAATAGTGTCAGCAAGTTCTTCGCCTACTTGTAAACGAAGTTGGGTGAGTAAGGAGATGGCTGATTCTTTTTTCTTGTCGTTCGCAAGTTTTATTCCTAATCCAAATTCTGCATTGTCTTCAAACAAAGAGTTTGCCCAGGCTGGCCCGCGACCTGCATTGTTAGTAGTCCAGGGAGTGGTGGGAAGATTGGCGCCGAAGATAGATGAGCAACCAGTTGCATTAGCAACAATCATACGTTCGCCAAATAGTTGAGTTAACAGTTTTAAGTAAGGCGTTTCGCCACAGCCGGCACACGCACCGGAAAATTCAAATAAAGGTTGGAAGAATTGCGAACCTTTGATCGTATTAGGATTTACTCTTGCACGATCTACTTCAGGTATGGTTAAGAAGTAATTCCAGTTTTCTATTTCCTGCTCCTGTATAGGTGTTTTGTTATAAAGGTTTACAGCCTTATGCCCCGGATCGGTTTTGCTGGTGATCGGGCAGAACTCAACACATAAATTACAGCCTGTACAGTCTTCAGTAGATACCTGTAGGGTATATGCTTCAGTGGCCTTATCCCACTCCTTGCCAATAGGGTCTTTTGATTTGAATGTGGAAGGTGACTGCTGCAATAATCCTTTATCGTACACTTTAGCACGAATGGCTGCATGCGGACAGATGACGATACACTTATTACATTGGGTACACAAATCTGCATCCCAAACAGGAACCGCATCTGCAATATTTCTCTTCTCCCATTTAGTAGTACCTGATGGAAAAGTTCCATCAACAGGGAAAGCGCTCACCGGCAAGTCATCGCCATCGCCTGAAATAATTTTAGCCAATACTTCTCTTACAAAATCGGGTGCTGATTGTGGAATGAGATTATCTAAAGCAATATCACCTGCGATAAAACCGGTGTAGTCTACTTCGTAAAGATTGGCAAGGGTTTTATCTACTGCTTCATAATTTTTTTGAACAACTGCTTCTCCTTTTTTCCAGTAGCTATCGTAGATAGCTTCTTTAATTTTTTTTATTGCTTCTTCGCGTGGAAGTATATTGCTGATGGCAAAGAAACAAGTCTGAAGAATAGTGTTAATTCTATTACCCATGCCAGCTTCTTTAGCAACGTCGTACGCATTAATACAGTAGAACTTTAGCTTCTTTTGCATGATCTGTTCCTGTATTTTCTTTGGCAGTTTTTCCCACACTTCATCTTTAGGGAAGGGTGCATTTAAAAGAAATACCGCGCCGTCCTCTGTATCTTTTAAAATATCATATTTTGCTAAATAATTAAAGTGGTGGCAGGCAACAAAGTTAGCTAAGTTCACCAAGTATGTCGACTGTATTGGGTGCTTACCAAAACGGAGATGGGATACCGTTAGAGAGCCCGATTTTTTAGAGTCATACACAAAATAACCTTGTATATAGTTATCCGTTTTATCGCCTATAATCTTGATTGAATTTTTGTTGGCACTAACTGTGCCATCGGCGCCTAAGCCAAAAAACAAGCCCCTGAACAAGTGTTGAGAGTCCAATGAAAACGTTTTATCGTAGGAGAGACTTAAGTGGGTTAGGTCATCCTCGATACCTACGGTGAAATGTTTTTTTGGTGCTTTTTTGTTTAGCTCTTCAAATATTGATAACACCATTGCAGGTGTAAACTCTTTTGATGATAAACCATAACGTCCGCCTATAACAACTTTTGAAGTGAGATGCTTTCTTTCACTTAATGCGCTCGACACATCCATGAATAAAGGCTCTCCAATGCTGCTGGCTTCTTTGCAACGATCAAGCACAGCTATATGTGTAACAGATAGAGGAATTTCGTTAATAAGATCGTCTATGTGCAGTGGTCTAAATAACCTCACGATCATCACACCAACACGTTCACCTTTTTTGTTTAGATAGTCAACTGTTTCCCTAACAGCCCCCACACCAGAACCCATGATCACGATCATTCTATCAGCTTCGCCATGCCCGTAGTATTCAAACAATTTATAGGCGCGACCAGTTAGTTTCTCAAACTGGCGCATCTTAGATTTTACGATTACTGGCACCTCATTGTAATAAAGGTTAGCCGCTTCGCGATTTTGAAAAAATACATCTGGGTTTTGCGCAGTACCACGCACAACCGGATTGGTTGGCGACAGCGCCCGATCACGATGATTGTTTACTGCGTTAATGTCCATCATTGCTTCAATCACATCATCAGGAATAACTTCTAACTGGTTCAACTCATGGGATGTGCGGAAGCCATCAAAAATATTTAAAAAAGGTATACGCGAATTAAGTGTAGCAGATTGAGAGATGAGGGCCATATCCATCACTTCCTGCGGGTTGTTGCCAAAAAGCATGCTGAAGCCTGTACCACGTACTGCCATTACATCGCTATGATCGCCAAAGATGGATAATGCATGCGTTGCTAATGCTCTTGCTGCAATGTGAAAAACAGTTGGCAGCAACTCACCGGCAATCTTATACATGTTTGGTATCATCAACAACAAACCCTGTGAAGCGGTAAAGGTAGTTGTCAATGCACCACCTTGTAATGCACCGTGCAAAGCACCTGCTGCACCGGCTTCACTTTGCATTTCCATTACCCGAGGCACGGATCCGTAAATGTTAGTCATGCCTTTAGCGCTCCATTCATCTGCCCATTCGCCCATGGTAGACGAAGGTGTGATAGGATAAATAGCGCAAACTTCATTTGTTTTATAAGCAATATAAGCGGCAGCTTCGTTGCCGTCCATAATTTCAAGGGATGCTTTTTCTTCCGCTAAGGTCGTAAGTATCAGCGGTTCGGTTGCTGTTTGCATGTGGAGGTATATTAGAATGTAAAACTATTATCATGATCTTCGGGAAAGCATGATTTAGGTCATCCGTTGTGACGTTAAATGTCATGAATACGATGAAAGTTTTATAGGATATGTGAACGATGCTAACAGCAACACTTAGCCTTAGTGTCTCAGGCAGTAAATTTAACCAGGTCACTTTATAATACTTATCACCCCGCCTTTATATACCTTGAAAAGCCCTTAACTGGCAAACATGCACCATCAGCAGTTTCATATTTGTTGTGCCATGTCAAGGCGGTATCATACATGACCAATGATATGTTTATAATTGACGTTGGTCAGTTTGTCCATTCTAGGAATCTCATAATTTCACGTTCTTAAACCACCGAGAAAATCCTATATTTAAAGTGGTTACAGGTATTGTGAGTTCTCCAATAAATTAAGTTGTTATGGGTTCTGTCTCCCTGATTGTTCTAACTATTGCAGCCGTACTTTTTTCTGCCGGGGGCATCCTCATCGCAAAAGTATTTGTGAGGGGATCAAAGAATCCACAAAAGGGTCAGCCCTACGAATGTGGCATACCAACACAAGGTTCTCCCTGGAAACAATTTCATGTAGGGTACTATTTGTTTGCTTTACTCTTCCTGGTTTTCGACGTTGAATTAATCTTCATGTATCCATGGGCAGTGGTTGTAAAAAAGGTAGGCTTAGTAGCACTTGTTGAGCTTATTATATTTCTCTTCATCTTATTCATGGGCTTTTTGTATGCGCATAAAAAAGGTGCATTAAAATGGATGTAGCCTCCTCTAACTCCCCAAAACAGGGAGAACAAAAAACGACATTAATGGATAGCAAAAAATTTGATTATTTAAGTACTTCAAAACCCTCCTCTACGGGGCAGGTTGAAGGAGCTTTATTTCCCGGTGAAGTTCATCCATCTTCTGATGGTGGTTTAATAGCAGGCAAACTGCAGGACCTTGTTAACTGGGGTCGCTCAAATTCCTTATGGCCGCTCACGTTTGCAACCAGTTGTTGCGGTATAGAAATGATGTCTGTTGCTTCTGCTAAATATGATTTTTCACGCTTTGGTTTTGAAGTAGCAAGAGCTTCTCCAAGGCAGGCTGATGTGATCATTATCGCAGGTACAATTGTCAATAAAATGGCACCCGTTTTAAAAAGGTTATACGATCAGATGGCTGATCCGAAATATGTGATTGCCATGGGTGCATGTGCCATTAGCGGCGGACCTTTCTTCTATAATACTTACTCCGTGGTTAAAGGAGCAGATCACGTGATACCGGTAGATGTTTATATACCTGGTTGCCCACCACGACCAGAGGCATTGTTGCATGCACTGATAAGCTTGCAGGAAAAAATAAAAGCAGGTTTAACAAGAGAGCAAATAAAAAGCGGCAAAGATTAACATGGATAACGAATCAATAAAATCCCAGGTACTTGAGATACTTCCTTCCGCCACCTTTGATGAAACAGGTGAATGGTTGAACATATTGATAGAGTCTAAGAGTTGGAAGACATTTGCACATCAACTTCGTTCACCTGCGGGTTTAAACTTCGATTACTTATTCTGTGTTACCAGTGTTGATTGGAAGACACATTTTACCATGGTATATCATCTTACATCCACTGCACACCGAACTTCCATAGTCGTAAAAGCAAAATTAGACAGAGAAAATCCGGAGATAGAAACGGTATCAGATATATGGCGAACAGCAGAGTTTCATGAAAGAGAAGTGTATGATTTGTTCGGTGTAAAATTCTTACATCACCCTGATCTGCGAAGATTGTTTTTAACAGATGATTGGGTCGGCTATCCGTTGCGAAAAGATTACGATGATCCTATTAATATGATCAAATTATAAGTGAGACACTGTAGTTAAAGTATGTACACCACAACTGAAATATTAGAACAAAAAATACAAGTCGCCCCGACAGGTGAGCTACAGGATACAGGAGACCTGGTGATTAATATTGGTCCACAGCATCCCGCTACGCATGGTGTACTCCACTTGGTTATAACGCTCGATGGTGAAACCGTTAAGAAGATAGAGCCCCATCTCGGCTACATACATCGCTCAATAGAAAAGATGTGTGAAAGTTTATCCTACCGTCAATTCATTTATAGCACAAGCCGGATGGATTACTTGAGTGCACACATCAACAATCATGCATGTGCTATGTGCGTAGAGAAAGGTTTGCAGATAGAAGTGCCGCGTCGTGCAATGGTAATAAGAGTATTGATGGATGAACTGACCCGCATTGCTTCACATGAGTTATGGTGGGGCGCAATGGCTATGGATCTTGGTGCTTTCACACCGTTCTTTCATGCATTTAGGGAGAGGGAAAAGATTACTGATATAATGGAAGAAAGCTGTGGGGCAAGGCTTACCATGAACTATATAGTACCGGGTGGAGTGATGAATGATATACATCCTGATTTTCAGCAAAAAATAAAAGAATTTATCACTCAGTTCAAGAGTAAAATTTATGAGTATGATGAAATGGTAACAGGTAATATTATTTTTCAAAACAGGACTAAGGGGGTTGGCAGAATAAGTAAAGAAGATGCCATATCCTATGGCTGCAGCGGACCTGTTGCACGTGCAAGCGGAGTACGTAGTGATATAAGAAAGCTCTATCCCTATGAAGTATACAATGAAGTAGAATTCGACGAAATACTTGAAACAGCAGGAGACTCCTTTGCACGATACATGGTGCGTGTTAGAGAGATGCATCAGAGCATAAGCATCATAGAACAACTAATAGATAACATTCCAGAAGGTGACTTTCAGGCTAAAACAAAAGCGGTATTAAAATTACCTAAAGGAGAATTTTATACAAGAGTAGAAACAGCAAGAGGCGAGTTAGGTGTGTACATTATAAGTGAAGGAGGAACTACTCCATACAGAATTAAGTTCAGATCTCCCGGCTTCTCTAATCTTTCAGCTTTAGAGCATATGGCTAAGGGTGGTAAGTTAGGCGACCTTATGGCAACTATGGGAACGTTGGATTTAGTAATACCGGATATAGACAGGTAAGAAGAGTGTAGAATTATGATTAAGAGATTATAATTATGAGTTGTTTACTCATGCTTGCTTACAAAGTCACAACTCATAATTCTAAACTCATAACTCATAACTAAAAAGATGTTTAGTTTACAAGGCATAACAAAAGGAGTTCACACATGGTTGTATAGCAACATGAGCAGCACTACGGCACTGGTGGTTGAGTGTGCAATTGTGATGCTCTTGTCTATTGGCTTATTTGCGATACTGGGTTTAGTACTAGTGTTGATGGAAAGAAAAGTTGCTGCCCACATGCAAATAAGGCTAGGACCAAATCGAGTAGGACCATGGGGATTGTTGCAGACAACCGCTGATACTTTAAAGCTCGTGATGAAGGAAGGCCTAACACCAGATGGTGCTGATAAGATCTTATTCAACCTTGCGCCGTTTGTTATAATGATTGTTGCGATGCTTATACTTGCTCCTATTGCATTTGCTTCGGGTTTTCAAATTTGGGATCTAAATATTGGAGTGCTATTCGTTACGGCGGTATCATCTATTTCTGTTATTGCAATTTTAATGGCAGGATGGGCAAGTAATAACAAGTACTCCATGCTGGGTGCTATGCGAAGCGGAGCGCAGATAGTAAGCTATGAATTATCTGCAGGCTTATCAATCATATCAATTGTTGTGTTAACCGGAAGTTTACAAATCTCCGAAATAATTGAATCGCAAAGAAATGGCTGGTGGTTGTTTAAAGGACATATACCTGCGGTGATTTCTTTTGTCATTTTCTTAATAGCAGTTACTGCCGAAACCAACCGTGCGCCTTTTGATATGGCTGAAGCAGAATCGGAGTTAACAGCTGGCTTTCATACTGAGTATTCGGGAATGAAGTTCGCGTTGTTTTTTCTTGCTGAATACATAAACATATTTATTGTGTGTGCTATTGGGGCTACGCTTTTCTTAGGTGGGTGGATGCCATTGCATATCGGAAATTGGGAGGGTTTTAATCATATTATGGATTACATCCCTTCATCAATTTGGTTCTTTGGTAAAACATTTTTCCTGATCTTTTTAATTATGTGGTTTAGGTGGACATTTCCACGATTACGTATTGATCAGTTGTTGAATTTGGAATGGAAGTATTTGTTACCAATAAGTATGTTTAACCTGTTGCTGATGGCAGTGGTTGCGATAATGGGGTGGCATTTTTAGTTACAGGAAAGGAAGCCCAAAGGCACCAAGTAAAGGCATAGTGCTGCTTCGTGTTCTTTATGTCTTTGTGGTTTAAAATAGAAGATGAATAAAGAGCTCAAAGCACAAGAGTGCGACGCAATGGAGGATGAATAGTGGTATAATGACGACTACATAAAATCTTAAAATGTTTATCAAAGAATATATAAAGGATGTTTACTCCGGTGTTAAATCATTGCTTGCTGGCATGCGAAGGACCGGTAAATATTTTATAACGCCTTCTGAAATTATTACAGAGCAATACCCTGAGTTTAAAGCCAAGCTTTCTGAGCGCTTTCGGGGTGAAGTGGTAATGCCGCATGATGCGAATAATGAACATGCTTGTACAGGATGTACTGCATGCGAATTGGCTTGTCCAAATGGTACGATCAAGATCATCACGAAGGTTGATTTACAGCCTGATGGTAAGAAGAAGAAAGCGATAGACACGTTCGTGTATCACTTGGAGATGTGTACGATGTGCAACCTGTGCATCGAGGCTTGTCCGACGGATGCGATAAAGATGGCGCAAAACTTTGAGCACAGTGTTTTTGACCGCAACATGCTCACCAAAAAATTGAATAAAGCAGGTTCTAAAATAAGGGAGGGCGTTGAATAATGGATGCATCATCAATCATATTTTATGGCATAGCTGCTTTTATTTTGGGGACTGCATTTATTTCAGTTACCACCACTAAAATATTCCGTGCTGCTATTGCTTTGTTGTTTTCATTGATCGGTATTGCAGGGTTATACTTTTGGATGCAGGTTGACTTTATTGCTGCGGTTCAAATAACTGTTTATGTAGGCGGCATTGTTATACTCATCATATTCTCCATCTTTCTTACGCAACAAAGTGGAAGCGAAATGCCGAAGCCGACGATGAAGCGAACTATCTTTTCATTGCTTGCTACTTTTTTGGGTATTGGCTTTACCTATAATCTTATCAACGAGTATGGTTTTGCTGCAACACCTTTAAAGCCTTTTGCAGTAAGCGTTTCAGATATTGGAATGGCAATGCTAAGTACCACTGAACATGGTTTTGTACTTCCGTTTGAAGTGGTAAGTATGTTGCTGCTTGCAGCTATGATTGGTTGCATAGTGATTGCAATGAAAGCACCGGCGGAGGAAAATTTAGTAGCTGATGAACTTGTAAACCAGGAACAAAAGTACCAGGAGATAAAACTACCTACTAATGTAATAACTACTCCTGCAGAGGAGATGGAGGAAGTTATAAAATGAGTTCAATACCCTTAACACATATTTTATTTTTAAGCACAGCATTGTTTTTCATTGGCATGTATGGATTATTTACCCGTCGCAATTTAATCTCCATGCTGATGTCGATAGAGCTGATATTAAATAGCGTCAACATCAACTTCGTTGCGTTCAATAAATATTTATATGCTGATAAACTGGACGGTATCTTCTTTGCCATTTTCATTATTGCCATTGCTGCGGCAGAAGCGGCTGTTGCCATTGCGATCATTATAAATTTATACAGAAGCCATAGATCGATTGATGTGGAGGATGCGACGGAGATGAGGTATTAAAAAGACGGGGACAGACCACTGACCACAGCCGGGAGTTTTTTGACTTTTGCATTTTGACTTTTGAATTATTAACATGAACAATTTCATCATAGCCCTCATTCCTTTACTTCCCTTAGCCACCTTCATTTTATTGGGGCTTTTCGGAAGAAAGTATTTTAAAACCTCCAGTGGAATTATTGGTACAGCATCTTTATTGGCATCAACGGCCATTTCAATTTATACTGCTTACAAGTACTTTTTTGTTTATGGCAAAGTAAATGGTGTTTATCAACCGATCACTGCATTAAAATATACATGGCATGAGTTCTCTCCAAATCTTTCTATTGACATGGGCATACTGCTAGATCCCATATCTATGATGATGATCGTACTGGTTACATTTATTTCGTTGATGGTTCACATATTTAGCCTTGGCTACATGAAAGGTGAAGACAGGTTCGCTACTTACTTTGCCTTCTTATCACTCTTTAGTTTTTCTATGTTAGGGTTAGTGCTATCAACAAACATCTTCCAGATATACATCTTCTGGGAGTTAGTGGGTGCATCTTCTTTCTTACTCATTGGATTTTACTTCTACAAACCTTCGGCAGTAGCTGCTTCCAAAAAAGCTTTCATAGTAACCCGCTTTGCTGACCTTGGATTTTTAATAGGTATTTTGATTTTGGGCTTCCAGGCACAAACACTCGACTTCGGAGTACTAATTCAACGACTTACTACAGCCGGATCACCACAATTAATAGGTATTACTACTACATCTTTCTTAGGTATTTCATTATTAACATGGGCCTTATCATTAGTGTTTATAGGTGGAGCAGGTAAGTCTGCGATGTTCCCACTACACATCTGGTTACCCGATGCCATGGAAGGACCAACACCTGTATCTGCTTTAATACATGCGGCAACTATGGTAGTGGCTGGTGTTTATTTAGCAGCTAGGTTATTTCCGGTGTATGCTATTTCAGCACCTGGTGTGTTAGAAGGCATTATGTATATAGGTGCCATTACTGCTGTAATTGCTGCTATAATTGCCTGCACACAAACGGACATAAAACGGGTGCTTGCATATAGCACCATGTCGCAAATAGGTTATATGATGTTTGCGTTAGGCGTTTCAAAATATGGTGGTGAAGATGGGCTTGGCTATATGGGCTCCATGTTTCATCTCTTCACCCATGCGTTCTTCAAATCATTATTATTTCTTGGTGCCGGTGCCGTAATTCATATGATACACAGTAATGAAATGAAGGACATGGGAGGTTTGCGAAAGACAATGCCAATCACACATATTACTTTCTTAATTGCATGTTTGGCAATCGCAGGCATTCCTCCATTCGCAGGTTTTTTTAGTAAAGAAGAAATATTGTTAGCAGCTTTTCACGGAAATAAATTTATATATGGACTAGCGTTGCTGACCGCCGGGCTAACTGCTTTTTATATGTTCCGTTTATACTTTTCAATTTTCTGGAGCAAACAAGCAACAGCTGAAGACAACTTAAACGTTGAAGGTTTTGCATCGGAACATAAACCGCATAGTGAAGGAACATGGTCAATGAAAATTCCTCTGATAATACTCGCTGTATGTTCGCTATTTGCGGGCTTAGTTCCATTTGCTAATTACATCACATCAGATGGTGCATCACTTGCAACGCATATGGATCTTACTTTTTCAATAGCGCCTGTGGTATTGGCATTAGCTGGAATTTTATTAGCGGCTTACTTATATAAAAACGAAAGCGATAAGTCCACACGGGTAGCTGCTTTAATGGGCTCATTTTACAAAGCCGCTTACCGGAAGTTTTATGTTGATGAAGTTTATTTATTCATAACAAAGAAAGTAATCTTCAATCTTATTGGAAGACCAGCAGCGTGGATTGATAAGAACATTGTAGATGGCTCTGTTAATTTGCTGGCAACAACTACCGGGCAAATTTCTGCCAGGATAAAGGGAATACAATCAGGACAAGTACAGAGTTATGCGATCTACTTTTTCGGAGGAATAATTGGAATGGCTGCTTTGTTTATATACCTGTGGATGTAGGTTTCGCGTTTGCTGCACAAGGTAGATTTTCATGTTCGTGATTTCGGATTTGCGTAGCCCGCCAGAAAGTAGAACAGTATGAATAAAGGCTGAGTTGAGTGAAGATATACAAGTACAAGTGAGTGACACAACCGGAGGTGATTTAAGAACAAATGCTGGAATCAAAAAACTGAAAACTACAAACTATAAACTACAAACATGTTTCTCTCATCGTTAATCATACTACCCCTTATTACTGCACTTACAATCCTGCTTTGTAAAGGATTAAAGCAGGTAAGAAATGTTGCGCTTGCAGGTGCTGCAGCTCAAATGATATTGGCTTTCTCATTTCTTATTCAATATTGGAAAGAGCGTGCTGCAGGTAATACCTCACAAATGTTATTTGAATATGATCATACATGGTTTGCCCCTTTAAATATCCATTATCATGTTGGCATTGACGGTATATCGTTAGCCATGATCTTATTAACTGCCTTCGTTGTGATAGCAGCCGTACTTGTATCATGGACTATGGAAAAGTTGAGTAAAGAATTTTTCTTCCTGTTGTTATTCTTAAGTGTGGGTGCGTATGGCTTCTTCATCTCCCTCGATTTGTTTACCTTATTCTTCTTCCTGGAAGTTGCCGTAATACCAAAATTTTTGTTGATTGGCATTTGGGGAAGCGGTAAAAAAGAATACAGCGCAATGAAACTTGCACTCATGTTAATGGGCGGATCGGCATTGGTATTTGTTGGATTAGCAGGTTTATATTTCAACACTAATACAGCTACAGGGGCATATACCTTTGATCTGCTACAGATCGCTCAAATGCATATACCTGTTGATGTTCAGAAACTATTCTTTCCTTTTGCTTTTGTTGGCTTTGGCATATTCACTGCACTATTTCCGTTTCATACATGGGTACCCGATGGTCACTCATCCGCACCCACAGCAGCGTCTATGTTCTTAGCGGGCATTTCTATGAAACTCGGTGGTTACGGTTGTTTGCGTGTAGCAACTTTCTTAATGCCTGATGCAGCTCATGCATATGCGCCTATTATTATTGCGCTTGCTACCATCGCTATAATCTATGGTGCATTCGCTACCATGATGCAGACCGACCTCAAATACATCAACGCATACTCGTCAGTTAGTCATTGCGGATTTGTGTTATTAGGAATAGGGATGCTTACCCGAACATCCATAAACGGCGCAGTCTTACAAATGGTATCACATGGATTAATGACAGCCCTTTTCTTCGCAGCAATTGGTATGATCTATAGTAGAACACATACAAGATTAGTGGCGCAGTTAGGAGGTTTATTAAAAGTCACACCATTCATTTCAACTGTGTTCGTAATCGCCGGATTATGTTCGCTCGGCTTACCAGGATTAAGTGGATTTGTGGCAGAGATGACAGTGTTCATGGGCTCGTGGCAAAACCCAAATAAGCTTTATCGTTTAGCAACCATCCTCGCATGCGCATCCATAGTAGTAACAGCCGTGTACATTTTACGTGCAGCAGGCAAAACAGTTATGGGTCCTATGAGTAGTGCATACGATAAGCTTACCGACGCTACATGGAATGAAAAATTAGCAGCAGGTTTATTAATTATTGCCATAATAGCCATCGGTGTTGCACCGTTTTGGTTAAACGATCTAATCAAGCCCGGAACACAAATAATTATGGATAAAGTATTGTCATTAAAGTAAAGCCCTAAAAGATGAATATTTTTTGGCACCAGCAGTTGATCATAAATTAAACATCGCTGTGTCACTCACTTGTACCACAAATCATTATTCAACAAAGAACATGAGGTAATAGAACATAACAACAATCCTGACGGGGCAGCTACTCAAAACCTAAAACCGAAACTCAAGACTTCAAACTAAAACATCATGATCGACTTTTTTATATTAATGAAGCAGGAGCTGGTAATTATGATCATCATTTTTGCCCTGCTAATTATTAAGATCATATCCGATCGTAGTAACGAGTGGATATTGAATATGGTAAACTTTTTGTTGCTTATAAACTTCGCTGCCGGTTTTTTCTTCGGTAAAGAAGGCATGTTATTCAATGATATGTTCAGGACAACTCCACTTACTGTGTTAGAAAAAAATATACTCAGCTTAGGTATACTCATCATCTCATTACAATCCTACTCCTGGTTGAAGAACCACAAGCATGTGTTGGAATTCTATATCCTGTTATTGTCAACGTTGTTAGGAATGTTCTTCATGATCTCCTCCGGCAACCTGCTGATGTTTTACCTGGGGCTTGAACTATCAACCATACCACTCGCTGCAGCCGCGAACTTCGATCTTCAAAAGAAGAAATCATCAGAAGCCGCAATGAAGCTGATTATCTCTTCTGCATTTTCATCGGGCTTGTTGTTGTTCGGCATCTCACTCATTTATGGCACAACAGGCACACTTACATTCACAGACATCACTCCCCATATCACAAATAATCCATTGCAGATTTTTGCTTTTATTTTATTGCTTGCAGGCTTTGCTTTTAAGATATCAGTAGTTCCGTTTCATTTATGGACAGCGGATGTTTATGAAGGAGCACCGGTAGCAGTCACCTCGTACTTGTCAGTCATCTCCAAAGGTGCAGTGTTGTTTGTATTCGTTTCGGTATTGTATACCGTGTTCAAACCACTATCCCATAGCTGGTATAACATGTTATTCCTTCTGTCTGCACTTACTATTCTTATAGGCAACTTGTTTGCCATCAGGCAGAATAATATCAAGCGTTTTCTTGCATTTTCATCAATTGCGCAGGTCGGTTTCATATTGGTTGGTATCACCGGTAGTTCACAGCTTGCAGAAACATCTGTTGTCTACTTTGTATTAATCTATATCTTCTCAAACCTTGCTGCATTTGGCGTCGTGTCGTTAGTTAGTGCAGTAACGGGTAAAGAAAATATTAGCGACTATAAGAACTTTTATAAAACAAATCCTGCATTGTCGTGGGTGCTAACAATTGCATTGTTTTCATTGGCTGGAGTGCCGCCCACAGCAGGCTTCTTTGGCAAGTTCTTCCTGCTAATGTCTGGAGCAGGCAAGGGAAATTACATTCTCATTACCATCGCGGCGCTCAACATGATTATCTCGTTTTATTATTACCTGCGCATCGTAAAAGCTATCTTTATGGATGCAAACGAACATCCTATTGAAAAGCTTTTTATACCAACTTATCCAAAAATGGCGATGTATATATGTGTAGGTGGTATCGTATTTACAGGTTTGTTAAGCTATGTGTATGAGTTTATCCAGTCGTTAGTTCCCGGAGTTTAAAGTTTGGTGTTTGTGGTTAAAGGTTTCACCATAGTACAGTTTTTGCATTTTTCATTTTTCAATCTCTACATCATGCCAATAAACAAAAATCACGAGTTTGAAGATTTAGATGGTGTTAAGTGTTCGATAGTTGAACGCAACACAGCTAAAGAAAGAGTGGGGTTCATGAAAAGTTTATTAGAATACAACGGTTATGAGGTTATTGTCGTAGCCAGTTCGCAACCTAAGGTTGCACCTGCACCTAAGCCAGTAGCTGTCGTACCTGCATCAGCTCCTAATGGGGAAGCTTCTATAACTCAACCTGAATCAGCTTCGTCTGCCACAACTCCACTTCCAGCACCAGTACATCCCATACCTCATGCTACACAAACATTTACGGTTGGTGTAACAGATGTAATGTTCAATGCTATTAATGCTGTGTTTGGAAGGCGGCTTCACACGCCTGATGGACATATAGTAACACTAGCATATTGGGAACAGAAAGAAGCCTTGGCGAATGATGAAGTACCTTACTTTGAAAACCTCAAATAATCTTCTGGTTAACTAACTTTGTACCGGCACAACTAATAGGAGACTTAATAACATCATTTGTATGCAGAATCTTTCGGAAGCATAAATAATCCGCCGGCACGGTGTTCTTATACTCCACACATCTTTGTGTTACTACACGAACCAGCAATTGAAGATTCTCTGTATCTGCTGTACCAGCAGTATCCAAAACAATTCAGTTCTTTTATAATAACAGAATTAAGCAGAGTATCGCCAATAAAAACCAACAACGCAATTACTCATCAAATATAGAAAACCAAGTCTTTGGACATAACAAAGTTTCATTCTTTTTTACTAGCATTTCAGCAGATTTTATAAGACCTATATTTAACAGTGCAAGTTGGTATTAATATTTATTAAGCATTATTAGCTAATTAAATGGTAGCAGTTCGAGATTAAGCTTTAGTTGACAAGAATCACCTTTTTAACAAAGAACAATCACTAATCCTACAACAGGTACATAATAACTTTACCTTATTAAAAACAGGGCTATGAAAACCATTATTGTTGCAACTGATTTTTCTGACAATTCAAAAAATGCTATTAATTATGCAGGATCACTAGCAGCTTGTTCACAAGCAAAAATCATTTTATTTAATGCATTTCAACTTACTGTTCATGCTTCTAATTCATTAATTACTCCTAAAGGGGTTGATAAATTAGTGGAGTTAAACGCCAAAAAGTTAAAGAAAATTGCATTGGAAACAACTGAGAAATATGGTGTAAGTGTTGAAATTACAACAAAGTCATCCATTGTAACAGAAGCGCTTGAGGAACTGGTGACACAGTCAAAAGCCGACTTGGTAGTTTTAGGTATGCATTCAAACGATTGGATTGATAAGGTTCTAGGAAATACTGCTACAGCATTAATTCGTAAGGCAAAGTATCCCATATTAATTGTTCCTGAAAATGCCACTTTCGAGAACATCAACAAAATAATTTTTGCCCACGATCCCAACGTTCTCTTAATGCCTGACAATCTTTGCCTGATAAAAGATCTTGCTGAAAACTTTAAAGCAGAAGTCGAGATTTTACATGTTGACACCAAAAAGAGTCGCTTGTTGGAAGAAAAGTTATCAGTTAAAAAAGTTAATACAATTGTCGAAGTAGCTTTATCTGAAGTTGACCATTACTATAAGGGTATTGAGGAGGAACATGTAGCCGTTGGTATTGATAAAGAAATCGGAGAATCCCATGCAAATCTTTTAGTTATGGTTCCTCATAAATGCAACTCGTGGAGAAGTTTTTTAAATACCAGTAATACCCGTACAATGGCTTTACGAACTCATATTCCACTTCTGATATTACCGTCCTACATATTACCAGGTTGTAATTGATATTGTTAAGCCTTTCGCTAGAAAAGCCAAACTCCTGCTACCATGAAATTGCAGTAAGAAGATTAGTGAAAATATACTATTCGTTTTCATAAAACTTAACTTGTTATTGCTTTTTGGCTCTTCCACCAGTACACACTAAATGCCTTAAACGAAAAAGCTTTTCACAAGGCGTCTATCGTTTTTTCGCCGCATAATCTACCCAATCTCTGTAATTCCCTTTTTTAAAACATCTCCCCCTTCATTAACTGCCTGTTGTTATTATGTTCTACTTTGTTTGTTTCAATGCCCTGTATTTTACTTAAGCCCTCATCTATTATTAAAGCCCAATGTTAGCTATTAATCGCTTATAAAAGAAGTTTTATCGTGTTATTATATAAAGCTGCCATAACCTACTCCCATTTAAAGGCATAGCAATTACTAAATTATGGTTACAATTTGTATGATATTGGTATGTAGCTTTTGCTAGTCTACTTTATAACTTTATTATACATCGTTGTGTCACTCACTTCTACCGCAAATCATTCTGGAGCTTTTCTTCCATGAGGCCAATAGATATACAAGTACAAGGGTGTGACACAAGAGTGATGAGAAGAAATACAAATGCCAGTAAACAAAATATTTCTTACGGCACTTATAATTTAAGCTCAGTGTCAGACAATATTTTAATCTGCATTATTGTAGCAATTGATAAAGCTCTTTGTTTTACCAACTCAGCTTTATCTCCGGTAAACAACTCATTAACAGTCTCATTAAACAAATGGAGCCATCGCTCAAAAGCTGGTTTATTTAGTGCTTTAAAATGATGTAATATCTTGTGCGTTTCAAGGGGATTACCATCATAATCTCCGGTATAAAAAATAACATTGCTCCAAAAGCGGTCTAATATTTCCAGGTGAGTATTCCAGTGGTGTGCAGCTACATAAGCAAAATAGTGACCAAGAGTTTGGTCCCCCAAAACCTTATTGTAAAAAGAGCGAACCAACAATTGAACATCTTCAAAGCCTTCTATTTCCTTTTTCATAAACACTTCTCTTTTTAAAATATTATAAAGATCTTTTTTTTAAGCTTCTTAATACCTAGTATTATCGGTATACCATAAATGCAAACATAACGAGGCCTATAAAAATATACCTCAAACACCTTAAAAAAACGTTTTAAACACTAGGCTGGCTTAACCCATCATAGCAAAGATATCTACGCCATCTTTATTTAAATCGTAGCCTTCATACTTATTCAAATTGATCTGGTTGAATTTATTTAACTGCGCCCTGTCATTTGTTTGTACATAGGAAGTATTGCTGAAATATTTATTTGGGTAATGGTGTTGTCATTTCCGCTCTATTCCTTCGATTTTATTAGCGCTCTATCCATCGTATACCCGTTTCATTTACTATAATTAACATAGCAATTGCTTTTGTATATTAGCTGGGCTTTTTTACCTAGCAAGCTTTTAAAACAAAATGCTCATCGGATCTTTAATTAATTTTCCTGCTATTTGTAAGTGGGTGCATTAAATTTTGAATTGCCTGCATTTGTTATGAAGGTATTGTTACAATGCTTTTCTGCACATCCCGAACAGGGTCAACATGCATTTGCATCCAGACAAATTATAATAGGTACGGCACCTATTCCTTCTTGTATTTATAAGCTTATTTTTATTAAGCTTTCTGGCGAAGCAAGGTGTTATTCCATAAACGCCTTTATAGCAAAATACGGACTAATATATATTTCAGCATTGGTAATTTTCAATGAGGTTTGGTTGCTTTACAAAGTATGCTTTACAAACTGACGAAGCTTTTCTTATTCTAAATCATGCTCCTAAACCATTATTCTATTATTTAATTGCAGAAAGAGGAAATATGGCTTTGTATTGGGCTTGAAGAGCCAGCCATAAGAGAGTAAACATTAGAAGCTTTGCTTTTGAAAGGTTTGTTTTTGATGAGGATAATTATCACACCACAATATAAATTCTTACGCAGGAATAATAATGCCTTTGGTAAGTTTACTTGCTGGAAGCTATATAAATTTTCACCTACAGAAAGGCACTGAAAGCTGAGTGTTTATAAGCTTACACCACGTTTCCAAGGTATAAAATCATCTTGGCCTAATAGAACAGCTTTAGGGGTAACTTCTCCGCTTGCTGCTTTTATGCAGTATTCAAGAATCTCTTCGCCCATCTGTTCTATACTCTTCTCACCAGTAATTATGGCGCCAGTATCAATATCAATAATGTCGCTCATTCTTTTAGCCAAAGCAGTGTTTGTAGCTACTTTTATTGTTGGCGCAACAGGGTTACCAGTTGGAGTGCCCAACCCTGTAGTAAACAGAATAAGGGTAGCACCAGAGGCGGCTTTGCCAGTAGTTGCCTCTACATCGTTTCCAGGTGTACAAACTAAACTCAAACCTGGTTTTGTAACAGGTTCAGTATAATCCAACACATCAATAACAGGTGATGTGCCACCTTTTCTGGCAGCACCTGTTGACTTAATAGCATCTGTTATCAATCCATCCTTTATATTACCTGGAGAAGGGTTCATATGAAAGCCGGAACCTACCGCATTAGCCAGTTGATCATAGGATTGCATTAGATGCATGAATTTCTCTGCTGCTTCCTTGCTTACACATCGGTCAACAAGCTCCTGCTCAGCACCACATAATTCCGGAAATTCAGCTAACAACACCTTGCCTCCTAAAGCAACTAAAATGTCAGAAGCATAACCAACTGCAGGATTAGCAGAAATACCACTGAATCCATCGCTGCCACCACACTTTACGCCTATTGTTAGCGCACTTAATGGCGCAGGTTCTCTCTTTATTTTGTCAACCTGCACTAAACCAGTAAAGGTTTTTCTAATAGCGGTGTATATAAGTTGTTCTTCGCTTTGAATTTTTTGCTGTTCAAAAGTGTAAATAGGCTTATTAAATAATGGGTTGCGTTTCTTTACATCATTAAGAAAATTCTCTGTTTGAAGGTGCTGGCAGCCCAAACTTAAGACGGTTACACCAGCTACATTCGGATGGTCTGCATATGCAGCCAATAAAGAACTGAGGGTTGCTGCATCTTGTCTTGTTCCACCGCAACCGCCGGTATGGTTTAAGAATTTTATGCCATCTATGTTTTTAAAATAACGCTCTTTGGCATTAACGGGTGGTTGGTAAAGATCAAGTGTATCTATATCGGCCCCTTCTTTATAAGCTTCAAGTAGTTGCTTAGTAAAACTGTTGTATTTGTCTGAAACAGCATATCCTAATTCCTTATGCAGTGCTTCTTTTATAATGTCCATGTTCCTGTTTTCACAAAAAACCATAGGAACAAAAAGCCAATAGTTAGCGGTACCAAATCTTCCATCACTCCGTTTATACCCATTAAAAGTTCTACCAGTAAAGCGAGAAATTTCGGGAGGTTGCCATTGATAATTTAACCCCCTGTATTCGTATTTGCTTGCGGCATGTTTGGTGTTGGCTGTGGTCATTAGCTCACCCGCACTCAAATCTTTCTGAACTTTTCCTACCAATACGCCGTACATTAAAACTTCCTCACCGGCAGCCATGTCATTGGTGAAAAACTTATGTTTTGCCGCAACATTTTCTTTTAGTTTAAATTCATGACCGTTGTAAAGAATGGGTGTACCCATTTGCAAATCCTTCAGTGCTACTAGCACATTATCCTTGGGGTGAATTTTTAGAAAAGGTTTCACTATAACATCTTCCTTAACCATTTGATTAAACATCTCGAAGTTTGAAAATTTGATTCATTAACATCCATTTCTCTCCTTGCAGTGCACCAGGCAATCCCTGCTGGTATTTCCACATCAAGTCCTCCCATTCCTGCACCTTTGCGTTACCTGCGTCCAGTTGTTGCTTCTTTTCGAAGCTGAAGTCGTCGTCAGCATCAATTATCATAAACAGCCTATTGTCCAGCCTGTATATATCCATATCTCTGATGCCTGAGTCCTTTATTGAATTTAATATTTCAGGCCATACAGCTTTATGATGTTCTTCGTATTCCCGGATTAATTCCGGGTCATTCTTTAAATCCAGCGCTAAACAATATCTCTTGCTCATTCAACTAGTTTTGGCTTATACCCTTTTAACCCGAAGAACAGGACAACAACAAAACAAATCAACGGAATAATGTAGCCGTTTTGAATGCTATCAGTTTCATCTGCTATATAACCTAATACGGGCGGCAGAACTGCACCGCCAACAATAGACATAATAATTAGACTTGACCCAATTTTTGTATCACTGCCTAAATCTTTAATACCTAAAGCAAAAATAGTAGGGAACATTATAGACATGAAAAACGCGATGCCTATAAGGGCATATACCGTTATCATTCCTTCTGCAAATATTGAAACTGCGGCTAATAAAATATTAATTGCTGCATAAATAGAAAGTAGTTTGGCGGGATGAATATACTTCATCAGGTATGTTCCAATAAACCTGCCCGTCATAAACGCAAGTCCATATCCTAATCCTAGGTAGTCTGCCGCTACCTTTTCATTTATATCAGCAGCTTTGGTAGCAATCAGAATAAAAAAGCTGGAGACGCATACTTGTGCTCCCACATAAAAAAATTGGGTAATAACTGCCCATGTGAGATGACGATGCCTGAAAGCATGAAAAATACTTTTCTTTTCACTTTCCTGTTCTTCTTTAATGTCTGGCAGTTTAGTAAAGTAAAAGAAAAGGGCGACTATAAGAATAATACTTCCGAGTACTATGTAAGGAAGCTTAACACTACTTGCTTCGGTTAGTAAGTACGTCTCACGCACCTGGGCACTCATAACTCCTAATTCTGCATCAGAAATATCTTTACCGGAAAGTATGAGCCGGCCACCTATAAGTGGTGCAAGTGTTACCCCTAGCCCATTGAAAGATTGAGCAAAGTTTAAACGTTGCGTTGAAGTCGCGTCTGGCCCTAAAACAGTTGCATAAGGGTTAGCTGCTGTTTCGAGCATGGTAAGTCCACAAGCAATAATAAACAGTGCACCTAAAAAAAATACGTATTGCCTTGTATCTGCCGCTGGCACAAAAAGAAACGAGCCAAGCGCAAATAAGAGTAGACCAATTATTATTCCTGCCTTGTAGCCGTACTTACGCATGATAATACCCGCAGGCAATGCCATTATAAAGTAGGCTATAAACACAGATGAATCAACAAGAGATGATTGCAACGTGGTAAGCCTGAAAGCCTTTCGAAGGTGAGGGATCAGAATAGCATCAAGGCTATGTACAAAACCCCAAAGAAAGAAAAGTGAGGTTACCAATATAAAAGGCAACCGGTAACTATTTATTTTTTTCATACAGCTAAATATAAGAAGCACAATTGTACTTTACCTATCAATCCTATCAAGTAAGAAGAAAATCTTCTTGTAACAATTCCTAAAACAAAAGAAGAATTAATAAGGCAATTGATAAGGGCAAGTATTTACTGAACATTCAACAATTTTAGCATTATCAATTCAGATGGCAACAGGAGCTAATACTATTCTGCAAAACAAAACTTATTTGTGTAATTAGTCGTGACTTTAAAAGATGGTTATTTAGAAAAACAACAAATTTTAAAGTATTTCGAAACGAAAGAATAAAAGATAAGCTACATTAGCATCGATTATAACGATTTCTTGCAAACCATTGACAATATAAGTGAATGAGACCCCAACTACTCAAAGTTTCAAAAGGGCCTAATTACTCCTTTAGCGTTCGCCGCGATCTTGTTCCACATGTTAACAACAGGTGGCACTACCATACAGAGGTTGAATTAATACATTTTGAAAAAGGCGAAGGAACACAGTTTATAGGTGATAGCATCGAAAGGTTTAAACCGGGTGATGTTATCCTGGTAGGTTCAAACCTACCCCACTACTGGAGGTTTGATGACTTATATTTTGATGAACATGAACCAGCAACAGCCGATATTCGTGTTGCACATTTCAATGAAACTTTTTGGGGCGAAAATTTCCTTCACTTACCTGAGAACATAAACATAAGAACCATACTGGAAAGGGGAAGACGGGGACTTTGCATACCCGGAGAAACAGGTAAGCAAGTAGCCGTATTATTAGAAGAATTGCTTGAGGCAGACGGACCACAGCGAATAATACTCCTATTAAAGGCATTAAGTGTTATTGGCAACTGCAAAGAAGTTAGCACGCTCTCTTCCATCGGATTCAAGCCAGACTTGATGGATAATGAGAAAGACCGCATTAACGACATTTACGAATACTCTATAAAGAATTTCAAAGGAAAAATACAACTCGAAGAAATTGCAGCGGTAGCTAACATAAGTCCCAACTCCTTCTGCAGGTATTTTAAATCACGCACACGAAAAACATATTCACAGTTCCTAATTGAACTAAGGGTAGGACACGCTTGTAAACTGTTAATTGAAAACAATCTCAGCATCAAACAGCTTTGTTACGAGAGTGGTTTCAACAACTTCACCAGCTTCCATAAGTACTTCAAGATGATCACTAAGAAAAGTCCCCTGACTTATCAAAAAGAATATATGTCTAACTAGTCTGCACCTTCCAATAAAACATAGTTGGGTTTGATAATACGGGTGAATAAAAAGACAACATTTAATCATGTAACCATTAACCGATCTCATTTCTTTGTAAGTGTATTAGAGAATTGAACGAAGGACATTTCATACTTACCTTTTTTACGATTTATTATTTAGCTATATGAAGAAGCTTCTTACTATTGCGCTTGCAGCAGTTCTATGCCTTAATGTTTATGGGCAGGGGAAAGACCAAATAATTATTGAAACAAAGAATACCTCGCTGGTTCTTTCTGTAGGTGGCAATAAGAGGGTTAGCCAATCCTATCTTGGAAAGAAACTTCAGACAAGTGAATACAGTCAGTTGCGTGGTGGCCGTGAAGTATACATGACGGCTGGTATGGAAAACCAATTTGAGCCTGCAATAAGAATGGTTCATACCGATGGTAATCCTTCCCTAGAATTACAGTACGTGTCGCACACAACTAATAAGAAGGACAATAATGTAAGCACAACAAACATTACTCTAAAAGATCCACAATATCCTGTAGAAGTTGTAATGCATTATACAACCTATTACAATGAAGATGTAATAAAAAGCTGGACCGACATAAAGCAACAGGAAAAGAAACCTGTACTCCTGACTGAATATGCATCTTCAATGCTTCATTTTAATGCAGAGGAATACTGGCTCACACAATTTCATGGTGATTGGGCGAGAGAAGTAAACAAGGTAGAAGAAAAACTAACCAATGGTATTAAAACAATTGAAAGCAAGCTTGGCACTCGTACCAACTTCTACCAGACTCAAACTTTCTTTGTTTCATTAAATAATAAATCGACCGAAACAGAAGGCGAACTTATTGCTGGTACACTTGCCTGGACAGGTAACTTCAAATATACTTTTGAAGTAGACCAACGTAACGGCCTTCGTGTTATTTCAGGCATCAATCCCTTTGCATCTGAATACTATTTAGAAAGCGGTGAGACCTTTACAACTCCTGAATTCATCTTTACCTATTCTGCAAATGGCAAGGGGCAGGCAAGCCGCAACATGCATGCATGGGCTCGTAATTACGGAGTACTTGATGGTAATGGAGATCGCCTGACTTTACTCAATAACTGGGAAGCAACACACACTAACTTCAATGAAACAAGATTGGTTGAACTGTTTGATGAAGCCAAAAAATTAGGCGTCGATCTTTTCTTGTTAGATGATGGTTGGTTTGGCAACAAGTACCCAAGAGATGACGATAAAAACGGATTAGGTGATTGGCAGGAAGACAAAAGGAAACTACCAAGCGGCATTGGCTACCTTGTAAAAGAAGCAGATAAGAAAGGAATTAAATTCGGGATCTGGCTCGAGCCTGAAATGGTAAACCCAAAAAGTGAACTCTACGAAAAGCATCCTGAGTGGATTTTAAAACTTCCTAACCGGCCTGAGAATTACGGCCGCAACCAATTGGTGCTCGACCTTACTAATCCAAAAGTGCAAGACTTTGTGTTCTCTGTTGTTGATGATATAATGACTAAAAGTCCCGGCGTTGCTTTTATTAAGTGGGATTGTAATCGTAGCATGACCAATGCTTACTCTCCATACCTGAAAGACAAACAGTCGCATCTTTTTATTGACTATACCAAGAGCTTATATAAAGTGATGGAACGTATCAGGGCGAAATACCCTAAGCTCCCAATCATGTTATGTGCAGGCGGAGGGGGCCGTACTGACTATGGCGCCTTGAAATACTTCACCGAGTTCTGGCCCAGCGATAATACAGACGCATTTGAAAGGATCTTTATTCAATGGGGTTACTCCTACTTTTTTCCTTCAAACACTATCACAGCGCATGTTACAAGCATGGGCAAGCAACCTCTAAAGTTTAGAACCGATGTTGCAATGAGTGGAAAGATGGGTTACGATATTCGCACCAATAACTTCACTCCTGCCGAGTTACAGTTTAGCAATGACGCTGTTAAAACTTACAACCGCATAAGCCCGGTTATCTGGCGCGGGAACCAATACCGCCTCGTATCGCCATACGAAGGCAACCGCGCCGTTATGATGTATGTAAGCGATGATAAAGCGAAGGCTATTCTCTTCAACTATCATATGCAAACAAGAAGACAGGATATTTTTGGCAAGGTGCAACTGCAAGGCCTTGATGCCAATAAGAAATACCGCTTCAAAGAAATCAATTTGTTCACCGAGACAAAATCTACAGGGCCTGATAATGACAAGGTATTTACTGGAGCTTATTTAATGGATATAGGTGTAACATTAGCAGCAAGAAATACTGCTTTTACAAGTAATATTTACGAGTTAATGGTAGAGTAATATTTTTGATACCAGCTAATATTTTCATAGCATCATCGTTGCGTCGCAATCACTTCATCTGAAGATCTGTGGGCAACGGAGTTTGCACTATGATGAATGATGTTTTTAATCTTCGCCATGCAAGGGTCGAAGTAATATGCTCTATAAACATAAGCAGGTGATGTTTGCGGCAGCCGTCATTGCTTCGTCGTTCCTCCTCGCAATGACGGCTCTCCTCTTATAAGCCATTGCCGCAATTAGTTATACAAGTACAAGTGAGTGACACAACGATGCTTAATAGCACTTCACCCGCTGGTCAATAAAAGAAAAAAGTTATCCCAGTAACGGGGTAGCTTTGACTCTAACTGCTATAACAAAAGGGGTATTTTTAATTGCAAACCGCGTTACCTTCCGCAATACAAAAATCAGCAAAACTCACTTCCTCATCTCTTAATGCAGACACATTATTAAGGCTCCTATAGATACCCCATTTAGGACGTATAAATGTGGCAGCATCACGCCACAAGTCGATGTTACTATTGCTGTAAGTTAAGAGCGTAGTACCATCGCTAACTTTCTTTATCTTGATCTCGTACGAGCCTGCTGTTTTATAAGTCACCTTTTCAACAACCTCAACCCATGCACCTTTAAAAGGAGCAAGGTCAACAATCTTCACTTTGTTTAAAGTGCTTGCACTGGTGTTACCGGTATGAATGATCTCGAGCTTTTCGGGATTACCTGCACGTGGTGTAATCGTAATCAACGGCGCATCTTCATTGGTTCCATCGCCAGCTTTTAACTGGTGTATATGTGTAAAACTTGAAGAAGGTTTCATACCTCCATCAAGCTTGAACTTCCAGCGATAAGTAACTGTTTCGTTCAACGCGCCTTTTGTATTGGCAGGTGAAGGGCCGTATGTTTTTATTTCGTTTCGCTGTCTGTCGGTTGCGCCATTACACCTGTCGTTATCAGGTGTTACATGCATCGTAAAGACAAAAACATTTTTGTTTAACTCATTGTCAAATGCTTCACGTATGTGCCTTCCAAAAGTGCCGTGTGCACAGTCAGGATCTTCAACAGCTTCACCAGTTCCACCTAACACACTGTTGATTAGTTCATAGGTATTGCCAGGTCCATCTGCAACAAGCTTTACACCTTGTGTAGCAGGTGGTAGAATTGGTTCGGGAGTTGGCTGCGCTGATCCTCCTTTCTTACAACTACAACAAGTTGCAACGGCAGCAAGCAATACAAGAGTCTTTATATTCATAAGCGAAAATCTTTACAGTGTTATTTTTTGTGTAGCACCATCCTTTATCGTGTACTTCTTTTCCTTACCATCTTTCTTAATCCTGATAGTTAACTTATTCTTACCTGCGCGAGCCACTTCAATGTCAAAAGTATTTTGAAAGGCATTAATCTTTCTTAAAGCCATGTTGTTCCATTCTTTTGGTAAGCGTGGTGTTATATCAAAACTATTAAAGCCTGTGGGACGAATACCAAACATACCTTCTGTAAAGATCCTGCAATACAAGCCGCTTTCCGCAGAAAGATGACGTTGGTTTCCTTCAGGGTAAGCTTCTACTGCATAGGGCACATGCTCTCCTAACAACCTTCTTCTTGAATAATATTTTAAGAACCTTGTGGCTTTCTCAGTTTCACCGGCAGCTAATACACCACGCAACCCATATAAAGTTGACCGATCCCAAAAGGTTTGGTTGCCTGCTAATGTTGCCAACCCGTCTTCAGTCCATAAGCGAGGTGAGAACAGTGCATCAATGGTTCCTTCCTTCCTGTCAAAAATATCTACCACTAACGGTGTTGTTATCCAGGAACGTAAGGTATCGTTGCCTTTGTAATAGCGGTAAGTTTTAAAACCTTCTACTGTTCCGCCGAAATATTTTTCGATGTTAGCACGAATCTGTTTTGCCTGTTGCTCGTATTGCGCCAGTTGTGTAGCAGACTTTCCTAATTGCTTACCTAGCATAACAGCAGAACGCAAAGCATCGTAATACAATGAGCTTGTATTTAGGTTGGCGCTACCTGCAGGAAACCTGTTCTCCAGTTCATCGCTCTTACTCCATACAACTCCCTCATCGTTTATCTTACGTTTCAAGTATTCTAAGCTCCATTCAATTAATGGCCATAGTACTCTTGCGCTATCAGCATTACCGTAGGCTAATGCGTACCTGCCTGCACCGTAAGCTATCATTGCCATGTCACCTCTATCGCCAGCACCGTTCCATGTTCCGGCACCCTCCGCAATAATTGAACTTGGAATCTGCTTATACTCGGGGTTCATGTATTTAGCAAACATGCGGTAAGCATTCATCGCCGATTTGTTGCCTATTTCATCTCCTAGGAATGCAAAGAATGGATTGATATATTCTGCCTGGTCGTTAGCCCAGATTGCAGCATAATAACGCAAACCACCAGGGCCATGCATATAACCACCTTTCGTGTTATAAATACTTTCTGTACCTCTTATTTTAGCAAACGCAAATGTTGTATTAAGTACCTCATCAGGTGTTTCTAAAATAAGCTTTGATAGTATCTGGTTAACCCGATCTCTTCTCAATTGCTCTTCACGATTTACAACGACAGCTAGAGGTTGTGCTGTTCCTCTTGTAGCCTGGTAAGTAATAGCAAATACGGCACTGTCGCCAGGTTGTAGGGTCTTTAATCCATCACCGATTGTTGATAAAATAAAATGATGAGGACCGTCGCTTGTTCGCTCTACTGCAGGCCGTACTTCCCTGCGCATATAATCCATATCAACCTTTGCAGGTCGTTTACCGTTGTTTATGAACACTAATTTTTCTATAGCAACAGGCTTGTCAACAGAAGGAAAAAAAGTACGCTTCAACACAACGCTGTCGCGCAAAATACTTTCTATTTGCATGATGCCTTTGTGTGTAACACGCTGAACCTTCTCCTGCAAATCGCCAACTACTGAAGCGTTGTGTACACCACCTTTAAGCAACCTGTCGTTAATATAAATTCTTGGTAGTTCAGCATCTTCCACATTATAGGTCATGTGCGCAATCGTTTTGTGTGGCAGCAACCTGAAAGTGGGGAACACCATCGTTCTCGACAGCTTAGATCTTCCTGAACTATCAACTCCGTATTGCATCCATAGGGCTACTTTCTCTCCACCCATTTCAATATGGTCGTGGTGAGGAATGCGCTTATCAATTTTCCACTCAATACTTCCATCCGGCTGTATCTTCCAGCGGTCTTGCTGCTCGGGCAGTTTTATCTCTTGCCCAAAAGAAACAACGCTAACAAACCCTAAAACATTTGCATAAACCAATCTCGATAATTGCATGTTCATTTTTTTTGTATCCATCTTTATTATATCTATTAAGCTTCCGTTGCGTCGCACTCTTGTACTACATCTCGTTATTCAGCTTGCATAATCATTTACATAAAAACGCATCAAAATAACACTACTTGTTGGCTGCATAAAGTACAAAATGTACAAGTGAGTGACACAACGATGTTGCTATGTAATACAACTGCTTGTCCCAAAACTTATATCAACTAATACTATAACCGGGCAAAGAATAATAAAACCCACAAATAGAAATTTGCGGGTTTTCGATTGCCTGAAAAACACTTCTATTGTACTGTTACATCTATTGACGATTCCATACCTTTTGCCTTCACTGTTATTTTGCCACTTTGTACCCCAAATTTTACAGTCATTTTCGAAGTACCCTGGCCAGCAGTAATAGTAGCATCAGCTGGAACAGTCCACTCGTAATTTCCGTTTTGCAAATAGTAAGTATAATAATCCCGGGTGCTGTTTTTAGGCTGCGTTGTTCCTCCAACAATCTTTAAAAAAGCGGGCTCCTGGTACCCACCGCCATCCGGGAAATTTTTCTTGCAGGAAGAAAATAAAAACAGGGGCAGCGTAACAACTAATACAAACATTAGTATTTTAATATTTTTCATAATTGCTTATTTTAATTATTGGTAACCGGGGTTTTGCGTGAGGTTAGGATTGTTGTCAATTTCAAGTTGTGGAATAGGCCACAGGTAGCGAAACTCGTTCCAGTTAGTAATGCGATAATTGCTCGCACCAACATTCAGGTATTTATTTTCTAAACCGGCTTTCAGCAATCTCCATCTTACAAGGTCTTCGTACCTCGAACTCTCACCCGCAAACTCTACACGGCGTTCATGTCTTATTCTTTCGCGCATTGCCGTTTTATCTGCAACATAGGTTGGCTTTGTTGGATCAGTATTTTGTAGCGCTGGCATTGATACTCTTGCACGAACGGTATTGATAGCAGCAAACACAGAAGCATCGGGGCCTGCAGCTTCGTTCTGCGCTTCGGCATACACCAGCAAAACATCAGCATACCGGTACATGATCCAGTTTAGACCTGTACCATTTAATGCAGTTTGTTCAGCACGTGTAGAGATGTATTTTCTGAACGTATAACCAGAAGGAGTCCATGAACGGTTCCATGTGGTAGTACCATAAGGAGCACCGTGGTATACAACAGTAATACCCAGGCGAGGATCCCTGTTTTGGTATTGAGTATTATCAGTAGTTACGTCAATACCTGTAGGAACAAACTTTGAACCGTCGGTTTTTTCAAACTCGTTTACCAGCGATTGCAGCACCGAAAAGTTACCATAGCTTGATCCACCGCCAGGCACCTGCTGTGACGCGTTTGGATTATTGGGATAACGTGTTGCAAGGTTAGTATAACCACCACCTTTGTTATCGCCACCCTGTAGCTCAAATAATGACTCGGCTGTATTTTTATTGCCTGGTTTAAATAAGTCACTCATGTTGGGTAACAAAGTATAACCCAGTCCCATTGCTTCCTTTGAATACTTAGCTGCATTAACCCAGTCCTGGTTGTATAAATACTCCTTCGCCAACAACAACAAAGCGCCACCCCTTGTTACCCGACCAATATCGGCCCCTGTATATTTTGCAGGAAGATCGGCATAGGATGAAGTAAGGTCATCATAGATCTGCTTAACTACTTCAGCCTTCGGAGTACGTGTGGGAAAGGCTGGCTCCTCCGAAGGGTTTTTAGTAAGCAAAGGCACATCACCAAAGCGCCATATCAATCGATGGTAACAAAATGCTCTCATAAACTTTGCTTCTGCAATAAGCCTCTTCTTAAGAGTGGCGTCCATATCGATGGCACCAATTTTAGACAACAGTACATTCGCCCTTACTATTATAACATAATGGCTCGTCCAAAAACGGTAGGGATAATGATTTCTGCCGGAAGGAGTTTCTAATCCGTTTGACAATCCCCAGAGGTGGTCAGTAGTTCCTTCAACCTGGGGAGCAAGGTCATCTGTTAGTACATTTTCATGCACTATCTCTCTCGCAAAGTTATCGTTGAGTGTATAAGAATAGATACCATTGACTGCTAGTATTGCATCATTGGCAGTCTTAAAAAAGTTCTCTTCAGTGTAAGTGGATGCGGGTTCAAGATCAAGCAAGTCTTTCCTACAAGATGTTCCCATTGTTAACGCGGCACATAAAGAAAGTATCCATATTTTATTTCGTTTCATAATCTGATTCTTTTTTGAATTAAAAGGTCACGTTGAGACCAAATAAAAGTGTTTTAGCTTGTGGGTAGGTCTCATTCTGTCTTTGTACAGTTCCCGGTCTTTCCGGGTCTAAGCCTACGAAAGGAGTAAACAGGAAGGGGTTCTCTGCAGCCACATAAATCCTTAAGTTCGACATCTTCATGCGATCAAGAATATTACGGGGAAGCGCATAGCCAAACTCGATATGACGGATTTTAAAATAAGAAGCTTCCTGCACCCTTAGGCTCGTTGCTTCACCAGTGTTGTATTCTGAGTTAACTACTCTTGGTAATAATTGAGACGTGCCCGGGCCGCGCCAGCGACTCAATACATAGTCAAAATTATTCCTGGTACCACTTCCAAATTCGAAATATCCACCTACTGCATACCGAAGTATTCTCCTGCCAAAGTCACCTTGTGAACTGGCATTAAAATCAAAATTCTTATACTTTAGATCGGCATTAATACCCATGGTATATTTAGGTACAGAAGATCCAAGCGGCTCCCTGTCCTTATCATCTACCTTATTATCATTGTTTAAGTCTGCCAACCGAAGATCTCCCGGTTGATCGTTTGCCTGGTGTGGATTTTTGTTAATCTCATCGGTAGTCTGCCAGATACCAATTACCCTGTACCCATAAACACTACCGAGCGGAAATCCTACTTTGCTAATGGAACGTGTGGCATCAGCAAAAAGCACTGTTCCTTCATTACCAAGGCTTACTACTTCGTTCTTGTTATAAGAGCCCGTGAAACTTACCGAATAAGATAAATCTCTTCCTGCCCTGTTACTGTAATCAAGGTATAGTTCTACTCCTTTGTTACGTACACGGCCTACATTTCTTATTTGCGTACCTGCATTGATATCGTTACCAAAATTGCCTGTAGTAGAAGGCACAGGTACGGAAGTAAGAATATCTTTGGTAAGCTTATTATAAGCGTCAAACGTAACCGTTACTTTATTTTTGAACAACTTCATATCAAATCCAACATTGCTTAAAAGGGCAGTTTCCCAGCGGATATCAGGGTTTACCAAACCACTAAAACCAGCACCTTGAACTGCAGTATTATTAAAGTTGTACGCGTTGTTCAAGCTTACGTTCTGCAGGTATACAAAGTTGGGTATCGCTTCATTTCCTATTGCCCCATAGCTTGCTCGTAACTTCAAGTCACCTATTGAACCTTTAAGTTTGTCGAAAAATGCCTCATCCGAAATACGCCATCCCAACGAAGCAGATGGGAAGAAACCATATTTCAACTTGGGAGAAAATCTTGATGAGCCGTCGTACCGTCCAACCAATTCCAATAGGTACCTATTCTTATAGTCGTAGTTCAACCTACTGAAAAAAGAACGCAAAGAATTCTCGGTGGCGTTGCCGCTTACCTGGTCAAGCAGGTTACTTCCTGCATTTAAAACAAAAAAGTCGTTGCTCGGGAAACCGGTACGTGTTGCCTGGTTGTTTTCATTAAGCGTGTACTGCTCAGAATGACCTACAACAGCAGAAGTATTATGATCACCAAAACGTTTAGTGAACGTAAGTACGTTGTTAATAATCCATCTTCTTTCATATTCATTGTAATCAATCATTCTCCTGTTTTGCGGCAGGCGTTCACCCACTACAGAGCCTCTGGAATCTATTACACTGTACGAAGGTTCAAAGGTTTTATTGTGGTTATAATAAAGGTTTAAACCGCCGGTACTTCTAAATTTCAGGTCATTCGAAAAGTTGTACTCGATGTACAACGATGAGTTAGTACCAACAGTAGGATTGAAATTGCTATAGTCTGCACCGATTGCAAAAGAATGAATAGGATTTAAGCCTCCATTCTCTGCATTAGCAGGGCTAAACGGAGAACGGTACCCCGGTGTTCCGTCTGCATTGGTGAATGGAATGGTAGGGGCATATTCAATTAAAGATTGTAATGCCGGGCCTCCTCTTGATTTGTAATTATATACGTAAGCGTTTACGCCTACGTTTAATTTATTCGTTGCTTTTATGTCAAGGTTAATACGACCTGTTATTCTTTTATAAAACGAGTAGGCAATAATGCCCTTGTCATCAAGGTAGTTAGTAGCTAGCAGGTACCTTACCTTATCTGTTCCTCCACTTAAAGAAAGGTTATGCTCCTGCCGGATGCCTGTTTGCAATCCCTCTTTCAACCAGTTAGTTCCATTACCGGTCTTGCCTATAGAATCTAATTGAAGATCAGTCCATGTTGGTGTTGAGTTGCCATTCAATCGAGCCTCGTTTTGCAAGCGGGCATAATCGTAAGCATTCAAGATGCGCGGCATTCTTGTAATATTCGAAAGCCCGTTTACATAAGAATAGCTTATAACATTTTTACCGGCAGCACCTCTTTTTGTAGTAACCACTACAACACCGTTGGCAGCTCGTGAACCGTAAATGGCACTGGCAGAAGCGTCTTTTAGTACAGTGATAGATTCAATGTCTCGCGGGCTGATGGTGTTCAGGTCCTGCCCTTCCATACCATCTACAATTATCAAAGGACCCTTTCCTGAGTTCAAGGTTCCTTCACCCCTTATCCTAATGTCTACACCAGCACCAGGAGCACCTGAACTACGGGTAATCTGTACGCCAGAAACTCGTCCCTGCAAAGCCTGCCCCACTCCAGTGGTAGCAGCTGTTGTAATGTCTTTGCCACTAACAATACCAACCGAGCCGGTAACATTACCTCTTCGTTGGGTACCGTAGCCCACAACTACAACTTCATCTAAAGCCTTATTAGCAACAGCCAACGCAACATTGATAGACGTTTTATTGTCAACGTTTACTCTTTGTGTTGCATAACCAACCGAAGTAAAAATCAACACACCATTTGCAGG